>JBCCRV010000079.1:0-15955 GCA_039201085.1 Myxococcota bacterium
CTGAGCCTGCGGCGTTCGTCCTGTTGTTCGAGGACAAGGAACAACGACGCAGGAATGTAGGCACATTTCAAGGAGGCGTGACGCAGACATCGGGCGACAGGGTGGGCGAAGCAGGCTCAGTTCAAGATGAAGGCGGTCTAGGTCGCAGGCGGACAGTCGTCGCCCATACGAATCTGGTGCACTTCCACGCCCCGGTCGGGCTCTCCGCCAGGCACCACCAGATAGAGGCCTCCGTCCACTACGTGAAAAGCTGGCAAACTGTTCGTGGCCATGGCGCCCACGTCCGCCACTGTGTTCCAAACGCCGGCCGGCGATTCTACGAGGACGCGGGTTGTGTCGTCCGTACCGTAGGCGACGAACTGAAGACCCTCGAACACCTCACCGTCCACCCGCGCGCCAGTCTCCGCATCGATGGCGATCATCACTGCAGGCATCTCCAAATCGGTCCGCACGATGAGTAGGTCGGAGCCATTCGTGAACACGACCCGAGGAGGGACATCGCCAGGCTGCGGCCCCGCCGCAAAGGCGGCCTGTGGATTGCTGACGATTTCTTGGCTGGACCAGAACGCTCCGAATACCGAACGAGCTTCCCCATCGAGGGTGTGCGACCGAACTCGCAGCCGACCGCCGTTTACGGCCAGAACGAAATCGGTGTCGGAGATGGGCTCCGCGAGCTGCGCGTCGAGGACCGTCAGGGTGCTCGTATCGGAGTCCGACCTGAGCGCATTTGCAGCTGGCCTGGCATCGCAGTTCGTACAGCGTAACACCCCGATTCGGTTCTCGTTGACGTAGAATACTCGGCTCTCCGTCGGTCGGGACACCGCGAAGAGCGGAACGCTCGGTGTCGCGCCTTCCGCAACGGGCGGAAACCGGTTCGCATTCCACGTTCCCGTAGACGAGCTCCGCTGCACACCGACGATGGTGCCCGTTCCTGCTTGAAACGCGATCGGGACGCGGGAGCCGCCAGTGCCAGCGCGGTGAATGAAAGAAAGCTGACCTTCGCCGGAAAACGCCGGCGACGGGGGATCGTCGGCCAGCATATTCTCCAGGAACTTGACCGACCCTCCATCGACGAAGAGTCCTGCAAGGGCCCTATCGTTGACGTCCGTCGCCGCACGAATGGAGCGTGCGTCGGTACCCGTGAAGTGGGTTCGAACGGGCGCGGAACAAAAGGTTGGCGAAGGGCCTGCGTCTGCGTCGGCTGGTGCGTCTGCTTCTGCGTCGATCGGAGCGTCTGCTTCTGCGTCGAGCGAAGCGTCCGCGTCGATCGGAACATCTGCGTCGGTTGGAGCATCTGCGTCGGCGTCGAGCGAAGCGTCGGCGTCGAGCGAAGCGTCTGCGTCGAGCGGCGCGTCCGCGTCCGCGTCGTTTGGGGTGCCCGCATCCACGCCTGCATCGACGGTGATGCATTCACCGGCCTCACACACTTCGCCGTTTCGGCAGATGTCGCGCTGAACAAGCAGCTGTTCTTCGTCTCGGAAGACCCGTTCGCAGCGACGGGCGACTTCGATTTCGTTGCCCTCTTCATCCCTGTCAGGATCGCAGCTCGTTTCTTCCGAGTTGCAAGTTCGAGGTGTGGTGCCAGGCCTAAGCAGGAGAGTGTCGTTGGTGGCAGGGCGATGGGTCGTCCGAACGCAAGACCACGGCGAGCACACGGTCGTGACCACAACGGCCCCCACGGCCGTCCTGGTCAACCACGCCGGGCGCCGGGTAGAGTCCGCCCATGCGTGTGCTCGTAACGGGCGGAGCCGGATTCATTGGCTCCCATGTGGTGGAGGCGCTCGTCGCCCGGGGCGATGAAGTCGTCGTCGTCGACGACCTCTCCACGGGCCATCGCTCGAACCTCGCCGCCGTCGCGTCGTCGATCACCTTTCTGCAGGCGGACATTGGCGCCGGCCTCCTTGGACACCTCGAAGGCGACTTCGACGGCGTCGTGCACCTGGCGGCGCAGGTCAGCGTGGTGCGCTCGGTGGCCGAACCGCTCGTCGACGTGCGAACGAACGGCGCCGGCCTCGTGCACGTGCTCGAAGCTGCGCGCCGCCACGGCAAGGCGAAGGTGGTCTACGCGAGCTCGGCGGCGGTGTACGGCGAAGCGCCGCCGCCCGTCGACGAAGACGCGCCCTGCCGCCCCCTTTCGCCCTACGGCATTCACAAGCATGCCGGCGAGCACTGGCTCGCCTTTTACGAGAGCGTGCACGGCGTACCGGGCGCGTCGCTGCGTTTCTTCAACGTCTACGGGCCGCGTCAGGATCCGTCGAGTCCGTACAGCGGTGTGATCTCGATCTTCTCGAAGCTGGCCAAGGCCGGTGAGCGCCTCATGCTGCACGGCGACGGCGAGCAGAGCCGCGATTTTGTGTTCGTCGCCGACGTTGTCACGGCCGTGCTCGCGGCCCTCGACGACCGAAGCTCGGCCCCGCCCGTCAACGTAGGAACGGGCACGGCGACGAGCGTGCGTTTCCTGGCGGAAACGCTCATCAACCTCGCCGGCCAGGGCGAACTGGCCTTCGGTCCGCCCCGGGCCGGCGATATTCGCCATTCGCGCGCGAAAGTGGAGCGTTTGCGCACGCGCTACGGCCTCGAAGCCAAGACGCCCCTCGAAGAGGGGCTTGCAGCCTTACTACCCTCCGTTTAGGACTCCCCCATGGCGACTTTGGCCCTCGTGCTTGCGGCACTCGCGTCCGCGGCCCTGCTCGCCTTGGACGTGCTCTTCATCCGGCGAACGGAGCGGGCGCTGGCGGAGCTGGAAAAGCAGCAGAAGGACGAAGACTGGACGAAGCCGGCGCCGGAAAAGGCGGTGCCGACGGCGCTCACCGCCGCTCGCGTGCTCGGTCCTGTTTTTGGCTGGCTAAACTTTCCCGCCACCCTTGCGCCGGTGATTCTCGTCGCCCTGACGAGCCAGCGCTTCGGATTCATCACGGACGGCTACGCCGCCTTGCTCGCCATCTTTGTCGCCGGCCTCTCGATGAGCACGTCGCTCAAAGCGATGCGGATGGGCGAGTACCTCGACGCGGCCAAGCCGCACTATCTTACGAGCATTCGCCAGTGCATCGCCTACATCCTCGGCTGGACCGTGCTCGTGCTCGGCTTGCTTTCCGCCGCCGAGCCGACGACTCCCGTGGTGATGCGGGTTGTGCTCACCTACGTGATCCTGCTCGTCGGCTTCAGCCTCTTCTTGGTGCGCGTCCATAAGAACGCCCCCAAGTGGCTCGAAGCCGAAGCGTCGAAGTAAGGCGGCGCGCCAAAGCGCGCGTTCAGCGCCGGATGTGCATTCTGCGTTCACGGAGCTCGGCGACGAGAAGAGCGCGGACGACATGATGGCCGGCTTCTTCATGAACTACGACAGCGTTGGGGCGCTCGAGTCTTTCGTTCGGTGTTCGGAGCAGGCGCTTGAAGAGTTCAAGCTAGCGCTCATGGCGAATCCCGCGGATGACTGAGCTGGAGACTCGGCGGGGCATGGGCATAGGCAGGGGGATGCGCGCTTGGCGCGCGCCACGGGTTCGGGTCCTGAACTCGCCCCTGGGGCGCGTTCAAGGCCTCACGCACCGACCAGTTCGATCAGTTCGGCGCTGACGTTGAGGTAGAACCACCAGCCGTCGGCGACGCCCTCGCCGGCGCGGTCGTCCGCGTCCGTCGTGGTGACGTCCGGGGCGTCGCAGGCGTCGCCGTCGAGTTCGCTCTGCAGGAGCTCGAAGACCGTCGGCATGCCGGCGCCCAGGTCGCTAAGGTCGACGTTGATTTCCCGCGCGTCCTCGAAGGTGAGGAAGCCTTCGATGACGCCGTTCACGAGGCGGTCGTCGTCCATGTAGGTCGCCGACACGCTGACGTCCGTCAGGCGGACTTCGGCGCCGGCGAGCAGGAAGCTCACCTCGCGCGTGGCGGCGATGAAGCACGGACCGGCGGGATCGTTGAGCGGGCCGTAGTCGGGGTTTCGGTACGCCGGGTTCGGCGTGTAGCAAGTGCCGCCGGCGGGCTGGTTGAAGGCCGTCGAGGGCTGCACGATGCGCGAGGTGTTGCAGCGATCGAGCGGCGAGCCTTCTTCACAGGGCGCCTGCAGGTACACGTCGACGGGCGTCGAGGGGCCTTCCGAATCGTAGGGGCGGAAGGTCATCAGCGCGTTCAGCGAAAAGCTGTCCACGTTCTGCTGGAGGATCGTGTTCGACGGCTCGGTGACGTCCACGCAGATCGACGCCGTTAGGCCGAGGTAGATCGCCGGATCAACGATAGAGAGCTCGGTCACGCGAAAGGCCGTGACCTCGGCGAGGTTCGTGCACGTGTTGCTGCAGAGGTCGTCGTCGACGTCGTTTCCGTCGTCGCAGCCTTCGCCCGGTTCGCGAATGCCGTTGCCGCACTCGGGGGTGCAGTCCGAGTCGGACGTTGCGTCTGCGCCGTCTGGGCAGCATCGGTCGCCGTCGAGGGGCCGGGTGATCGGCTCGGCCCGGCAGAAGGCGCTGCAGGTGTCTTCGCTATCGAGGGTGAGGGGCGCACAGATATCGACGCTCGAGCAGCCCGTCGGGCACGCGCCGTCCTCGCCTGCGGCGATCGCCGTGTCGCATGTTTCGCCGTCGTCGACGCTGCCGTTCCCGCAGGTGGCGGAGCAGTCGTCGTCTTCGTCGAAGGTGGCGCCGGACGGGCAGCATCCGTCGCCGTTCATTGGCGCTTCGATGACGGGGAATTGGCAGACGGCGCGGCACGAGCCGCCGTCCACGAGGCGATCTTCCGTGCAGGCGATGCCGTCCTCGCAGCTCGTCGGGCACGCGCCTTCCTCACCGGCGGCGATCGCCACGTCGCAGAACTCGCCGAGGTCGACGGTGCCGTTGCCGCAGCCTTCGGGCAGGCAGTCGTTGTCGTCCGCAAAGACGTTGTCCGGCAGGCAGCACCCGTCGTCGTCCGCCGCCGTTTCGATCGGCGTCACAGCGCACTCGGCGAAGCACCCGGCGCCGCGCACGACGCTGGGCATGCAGGCGTCGTCGCTCATCGGGCATTCGGTGGGGCATGCGCCTTCTTCACCCGCGGCGATCGCCGTGTCGCAGCGCTCGTCCACCTGCAGCACGCCGTCGCCGCAGCCCATCGTCGTCGACATTTCGCCGCCGGCCTCCATGGCCGCGTCGGCCATGTCCTCGCCGCCCATGTCGCTCGGTCCGTCGTCGTCGCCGCAGGCCATCGTTGCAGCCAGCGCCGCCACCCAAAATACGCGTGTCTTCTTCATTGCTGTCACCCGGGCGCACTTTTGACTGAGGCGAGGCGCGACGCAAGGGGCCGGGCCTACCCATATGCCTTTGTTCGCCGCTTCCCAGACCATCGCCTATCCTCTGCCGGTGCGATCCTGGTCGATAGCTTTGGTGCTCCTTGGGGCGGCCTGCGGCAGTGATGCGAATGTGACCCTGCTTCCCCCGCCGAGCGTCACGGCGACCGTCGGCACGACGACCTCCCTCGTCATTCCTGTAGAGAATCCCGAAGGATTGACCCTTTCGTACCGTCTCGACGTGCCGGGCGGCGACCTACCGAGCTTCGATTCGGTGCACTCGCTCGTCGGTACGCCGACGGGCGTCACCTTTCGCTACACGCCCCTCGCTTCCCATGTGGGGGAGACTGAGCTGCAGATCGTCGCCGAGCGCGACGGCAGCGATCTAGACGCGCAGCCCTTCGTGCTTCGGGTCGAGCCCGCTGAAAGCGCCGCACCGGTCTTCGTCGTGCCCGGCGCCGGCGGCACCTTCGACCTCGCCGACGACCCCTGCGTCGCCTTTGACCTCGAAGTGCGCGACCTCGATTCGATTGAGGTCACCATTCGCGAGCGCCAGCCCCTGCCGGAAGGCGCCACGCTCACATCCCTTGGCCCGAAGAGCGCGCGCCTGGCCTGGTGCCCGAGCGCCGACCAAATCGACGCGTCCCAGCGCTGGCTCCTCGCCTTTGAGGCCGAGGACGAAACCCATCCGCCCGTACCGCACGACTTCGCTGCGATCCTGCGCACGAGCGCCGCAAGCGACTGCCCTGGCGAGCCGCCGACGGTTGCGGTGCTCTCGCCGGACGTCGACGCAAGTTCCGAATCGAACGAAGTGCGCGCCCGCATCGCCGACGACCTCGGCCTGCGCGAGGCGCCGCTCCTTTACTGGACGACGGCGATGCCCGACGACCTTGAGCGTCCCGACATCACAGCCTTTCAGCAAGCGGAGTTTCGCCGTGACGGCGACGCCTTCGTCGCCAGCGTTCCCCTCGCCCTCGACGAGGGCGAAACGCGCACGGTGTATTACGTCGTTTCGGCCACGGACAACGACGACCCCGAGGGTACCCGCTGCGATCTTCGCACCGACAGCGTCCTGCGCACCTTCGAGCTCGTCGGAAGCGCGCCCACCGGCACCCTCTCGGATTGCGCCCAATGCACGCGCTCCGCCGATTGCGCATCGGGAAGCTGCGCGCCCGGTCCAGGTGGAAGCGTGTGCCTTCCGACCTGCGATCGCTGCGCGACGGGTGCGTGCGGATCCTTCGGAACGGTCGAAGGGCCCATTCGCGAAGCCTGCGGCGATGCGGCCGCCGCGTGCTTCCCGGCGGACGTCTGCGTCGACGACCGCTTTGAGTCGAACGATTCGCGCGAAACGGCCTCGCCTGCGGATCCAGGCGCCCTCGAGGACTTGGCGATCTGCGAGCCCCTTGGCGATTTCTTCGCCGTAGGGGCGACGGTCGGAGACGAGGTTAGCGCGGTGTTGAGCGGCTTCGTGCACGACGAAGGCGACCTCGACCTCCACCTGATCGACGGTTCGGGCGCGATCGTCAGCACCAGCGCCGGCGTGACGAACACCGAACGGGTCGCCCACTGCGCCCGCGAAGGCGGTTCGCTCTTCGTGCGCGTCTTTGGCTTTCTTGGTGACACGAACCGCTACGACCTGGCCATCGAGCGGCGCGCCAATGCCTGCTGCGTCGACGACGACGCCGAACCGGACGACGCCCTCGCCACCGCTCGCCCAAGCGGCGTGCCGATCGAGGGCACGCTGTGCCCAGGAAACGACGACGTATTTGCGCTCACCATCGAACGGCCCGGCGAAGTTACGCTCACGATGAGCGGCGAAGTGTCGATCGAACTGCTCAGCCCGGCGGGCGGTTCGCTCGCGAGCGGTGAAGGCTCGCTGAGCGCGCGTGTGAACGAAGCCGGCCGCCATTTTGTGCGTGTCTTCGGCGCCGACGCGCCGACCCGCTACGAAGGCGCCGTCACCGTGGAGGACGCGCCCAGCTGCGCCGCAACGCGCGAATGCGGCACGGGCGAAGTATGCCGCGACATGACGTGCGTTTCCGACGCATGTACGGACTCAAGCCAGTGCCCGAGCGATCATCGATGCACCACGGCTGGCACCTGCGGTGAGCAATGCCGGGTGAACGCCGACTGCCGAAGCGGTGAAGCCTGCAAATGGACCTTCGAAGGGCGCGTGTGCGGCCAGCGCGGCGCGGGGCGAAACGGCGACCCCTGCACCGATTCATCCGACTGCGGCGGTCAGCGCGAGTGCATCGCACCGGGGCTCGGCGGCTATTGCGCGCGCGCTGGCTGCACGCGCAGCGCCGACTGCGAGCCCGGTACGTTTTGCGCGGGGGACGCCACCCTTCGCGTTTGCGCCGTCGAGTGCATTCCAGGCGACTGCCGCGCCGACGACGGCTTTGGCTGCGCCTTCATTCCCACCACCGAGGGCACCTTCGAGCCCGTGTGCTGGCCCCAATGATGCGCGTCGCCGGCGCTTGCCTTGGCCTGCTCGCGCTCCTTTCCTGCGGCGAGGGCGATGACTTTAGCCGGCCTCGCGTTGCCATCGCCTCCGTCGTCGGACCGACGCCGCTCACCTACGGCAGCGTCGTCGAGATCCGCGGCGCCTTCAGCGCCGCTGGCGTCAGCGAGGCCGACCTGCGCCTTCGCGTGAGTGTGCCGGGCGCGTCGACGTTCTTTGCGGTGCAGACCCTCGAGCCGCTGTCCTTTGCGGTCTCGACGGACTTTGTGGACGCCAACGCGGGCCAGTCGCTTCGAGCGATCGTTCAGCTCGAAGGCGCGATTCGCAGTGACGCCGTCGAGGTCGACTGGCGCGTCGAGCTCCCGCCCGACCCCGAGCTGCGCGAAGCGCCAAGCGGCGCGGTGCACTATGCCGATCCGCTCATCGTCCAGGGCGACGGGTTTCCCACGGCCACCGAGGGCGGGCTTTCCCTCTGTGTGGAGGGGTCCTTCGACGCCGGCGAGGGCGGTAGCCCAATCGAGCGCGGGCGCCCGATCGAGCACTGTGAGCCGGCGGCGCTGGTGGATGGAACGTCCCGAAACCGCGCGCTTCTGACCGTTTCCCCGGCCTTCGGCAGCCCGGCCGGCGTGCCCGGAATCACGACGGGCCGGGCCTATGTGCAGGTGGAGCGCCCGGGCGGCGCCATCGTCGTCACGCCGCGCGTGCCGATCGAACTGCGTTTCCTCCCGCCGGAACTGCTCGCCACCAGCGAGGGCGCGCCCCTCGAGTGGTTTGTTCGCTTCGAGGGCGCGGGTTTTCTCGCCGGGCCGGACGACGGCTCCACGGCATCGACGGTGGTCGAACTGGTCGGCGAGTTCACAAGCGACGAAGGGGCCGCGCGCCCAATCGAAGAAACGCTCTTTCCCGAAGTGCTCAGCGGGAACGCGATGCGCCTTGCGCTGAGCGCAGAAGCGGAGCGAAGCCGCCTGCGCTCCGCACTCTTTGGCGCCGACCGGGGCGTGTTCGTCGGTACGGCGCGCGTGCGCGTCCTCTCCGCCGCCGACGACGTGGCGTCCGACGCGCTGCCCGTGCGCCTTGAGGTGCAGGGCGTGCGCCAAGCGGTGCTGCTCCAGTTTGCGCCGCAGTTCTCGACCAGCCTGGCGCGCTTCGGATTGAGCGCCGGCGAAAGCGTGATCCGCGAGGCCATCGCGGCGCGGCTCGCATCGATCTACGACGCCTACCGGGTCGACGTGTTTCTTGAGGCGCCCGTCGCCGTCGGTGAAAACGGGCTCACGGTCATCGAAATCGGCGGGCCCGATCCCAGCGGCCTGGGCCTCTTCGGCATCGACAACTCGGCCGGCAAGGACGCCGGCAACGTGCGTCTTTTCGACGTGATTGGCGGCGCCAACGCGGAGCTTCAAGCCGACGGCTTCGTCGGCTTTGGCGGCGTCTTTGTCGAGTCTTACCTATGGTGGTCTGCTGCGCCCGGCCTCGACGAAGAGCGGCCCGTAGGCGCGCCGCGACCAGACCCGCTCTTCGACACGATCTTCGATCCCGTTCGGCAGCAGCCGGCGACCCTCGCCGAGGTGCGCGGCGAGGGCGACGCCGCTCGGACTGCGGCCGTTGCCTTGGCCCTCGAGTCCTTCGCATCGCTCGCCGGCGAAACCGCCGCCCACGAACTTGGCCATGCGCTGGGCCTCACCGAGCCCTTCGGCGATCCGCTCATCGTGCACAACCCCGGCGACGGCGACGGCTGCATGATGGACTCGGGCCCCAACCGTCCCTTGGGCGAACGCGCCGGCCTCAACGGATTTTCCGAAACGCGCTTCTGCCGCGACTCCGAACTCTACCTCCGCGCGATCTTGGGTGATTGAGCAGGGGTGATTGGGCAGGGGTGATTGAGCAGCGGCGATTGAGTGCGGGTGGGAGTGGCCAAATAGGCCCCAGTGGGCTGCGTGCTCCGGATCTTCTCGGACCACGGTTGGCGAGCGCCAGCCGCTTCAGCGCCGCCGTGTTCAGCATACGCGGTTTCGGCCTGAGTTCTTCGCGTGAAGCAGCTGCTCGTTGGCGAAGCGCACCATGGCTTTGGCGCTCGTGAAGCGCGCGGACCATGGCGCAACGCCCCCGCTGATCGTCACGCAGAGCTGCAGGTTCCCAACGACGAACGGCTCATCGCTGACGCGGCGATGGAGCGTGCCGGCAAGTGCGTGGGCGTCTTCCGCCTCGACGCCCAATGCGATGACGGCGAACTCCTCACTGCCGATTCGTGCGACCACATCGCCTTCGCGTACGCTGCCGCTGATTCGGCGAGCGAGATCGCGAAGGACCCTATCGCCCGCCAGGTGACCGTGCGCATCGTTCAGCAGCTTGAAGCGATCGATGTCCACCAGGATCAGCGAGAAGGGCAGGTCGTTCGCGCGCGCATCGGCGAACGCGCTGCTGAGCTTCTCGTCAAAGACCCGCCGCGTGGCGAGTCCGCTCAGGCCATCCACCGGTGGGTCGTAGAACGGGCGCGGCGCTGGGCGATCCTCCACGAACTTAAACACGATGCCGCCGATTTTGACCCGATCGCCGTCGCGAAGGACCGCCGAGTCCGTTCGCCGATCGTTCACATAGGTCCCATTGCGCGACCCGAGGTCGCGCAGCACGACGCCGAACGCGTCGCGAACGATTTCGCAGTGACGACGGCTCAGTCCGTCGTGATCCAGCACGATGGAACTCGCCTGCGAGCGCCCGATCACCAAAGGCTCGCCGTCCATCGCTGACGCCGGCAGCAAAACGCGACGGCCCACGTCATGGCCGTGAATGACGACGAGAAACGCGTCGCGTACCAAACGCGCCTCGCCCGTTGAGGGGTCGACCCGTCGAATGCCGGTCGTTTCAGGGTTCGAAGCGTCGTCGTCGGAGCGAATGGCCCAGCGTACCAACGCACGCAGCAGCGCGGTAGACCGGTCGATGTCGGTGAGTGCCGCCGAGCGTTTCGAGACCCGGGCTCGCGGGAGTTGACGGACGTTACTTTTCGACCTCAATCGTCTCGCGAGGTACCTTGTCCATTGGTTCCTTGAAGCGCAGGGCGATGGCGATCGGACTTCGCCCCACCACCCGCGCGATCTGCTGGTGAGTCTTTCCTTCGCTACGCATTCGACGCACCGTGGCTTCGTCCGCCGGTGTCCAGCGCGGCGCGCGGCTGGGGCGACCAAACGGCACGTGCTTGGCTACAAGGTCTTGAATCTCCCAGCCGCGGGAAATGGCACTAAGGACTTGGCGATGGGACAGCCTCAGCTTCCGCGACCACTCCTTCGCCGTTAGGCGCTCCTCTCCATACGCAAAGACCACTCGTTTCACAAAACACGTGCTAGCAGCTAGTTGACGCCGGGCCAAGACAACTCCCATGCGGCGCGCGCCGCTCGTTCGATTGAACTGCGTCGAGGTCCACCAAGAACACTGCGAAGGGGTTCGGTTGGACCGTCCAGCGGCACCATCGACCAACAGTGCGGGTACTTCCTACTCGACGCGCGTGAGCGTGTGCTCAACGGTTGCCCGCACCACCCCGGCGTCCGTCGAGGCGAAATAGAAGAGCGTGAGCACGATCAGCCCATTCTCCGGCGTGAGTGTCGGCGGCGAGTCGTCCGTCGCGGTCCAGGGCGAACTCTCCACCGGTCCGGTGACCTCGAAGGGCAGTCGGTCGGTGGACTCGAGCACATCGTAGGACCAGTCCAAGCGCAGCGCGTTCCCACGCCCGAAGTCGCTGACCGATTCCACGCCGCACGCTTCGCCGGTCTCCGCGTCGAAACCCTGCAGATATTCATAGGCGCTGAAGCCGAGGATATTCTCCGATCCGGTCGATGCGAGCAGGTACATGTCGTTGATCCCGCCCGTCAGTAGCCACACAAAGTTCTGGGGCTCGACCTCCCGCTCCACGAGCCCTGGCCCATCGAGCAAACGCGCTTCGTGAAGCCAGCGTCCTTCGAAATGCGCAAGGCCATAGACGGGGACGACACTGACCAACACGTCGCGCTCCTTTGGAAGCACGCACGTCGACGCCGGATCAGCGCAGGCGATCAAAGGCAGAAAGGCGAGCATGCAAAACGAGCGCACGCTGGGGATGCTGCAATCCACGCACCACCAGTTCTCCTCGAATTCCCGGTCTCGATGCCGCTCGACGTCAGCGGTCTTTCTCGCGCGCGTTAGCGAATGCACAGCTGCGGGACCGGATGTGGGCCAATAGCTCCTCGGTTCGCACGTGCGAAGGGCTCGTCTCGGCGCGTGAACCGGCGCTCTTTGGGGCAGAAATGAGGAGTCTCGGCGCGGCGAAACGCGTCGGTTTATCCTGAAAAGTTGGTGAAATCGCGCGTTCGTATTGTTTTATAACATGATTCGATAAAATCATTTCATTGGATGGAATGTTTTGGGTAGGCCAAAGGAGGTCCGCGTCGCACATCGGCGCCGGCCCTGGGGGGCCCGAAAGACCAAAGGCATTCCAATGAACAAAGCACGTCATATTCTCCTTCTCACCGCCCTGGCCTTCGGTGCCTGCGCCGGCGATGTTCAGCCCGAGGGCGAGGTCAGCGAAGACTTCGAGCTGGCCGGCGGCAAGGCCGACGGCGGCGAAGACGTTGCGATTCGCGCCGTCCGCGGCGGCTCGCTCGTGTCGCTCTTCGGCGAGCCCGCGTCAGGACTCTGGACCATTCTCGAAGACAGCGGTCTCCGCGTCTCGCGCACCCGCTCGGGGCTCGAGCTGGTTCGCACGCGCTCGATCGCCTGCATCACAAACCGTTCGGCTGCGGCCTGTCAGATCTTCACCCACGACGCGAGCGAGGTCGAGGGCTTCGACCTGGCGATTCACGGCTCCTACTCCAGCTCCGCCGCCGATCTCTATGCGTCGATCGCGGCCGTCACGGGCGCGTCCCGCTTCGACACGAGCGTGTCCTACGGCGACTACCTTTGCGAGCGCGGCCGCTCCGCCGTGTGGTGCGGCCTTCGCGCCGCCGAAGAGGCCGAAACCGTCGAGCTCGAGCTCAGCCTCTCGGGACTTGGCGACCTCGGTCCCGACTACGTCTACGAAGGCTGGATCATCACGAGCGACGGTCCGATCACGAGCGGCCGCTTCGACATGGAGAGCGCCAGCGAGACGCTGACCTTCGACATCGACCGCGCGCTGGCCGAAGACACCACGCTCTTCGTGCTCACCATCGAGCCCGCCATTGGCGACGACCCGGCGCCCGCCGATACGCACGTTGTGGCCGGTGCCTTTGGCCCTGCCGGCGCCGAGCTGACGACGATTCACCCCGCCGCCCTCGGCACGGACTTCACCGAGAGCTTCGGCGCGTACATTCTCGAGACGCCCTCGAGCGCCGACCCGAGCGACTACAACCAGGGCGTGTGGTTCGTGGACCCGAGCGCCGGCGCCGCCAGCCTCGACCTTCCCACCCTTCCCGCCGGCTGGGCCTACGAAGGCTGGGTCGTGGGTGAAGACGGCCCCGTGTCCACCGGCATCTTCCTTTCGACCACGGGCGAGGACTCGGACGGCGCCGGCCCGGCCGCTGGCCCCCTCGGCACGCCTCCCTTCCCCGGCCAGGACTTCATCGACCCGGCCCGTGACCTGCTCGGCGGCGCCGTCGTCATCAGCGTCGAGCCCGTGCCCGACAACAGCCCCGCGCCCTTCTTCCTGAAGCCCCTCGTGGACGGCGAAGTGGACGACGTCGGCCCCGGCACGCTCCAGGACCTCGGCAACAACGCCGAAGCGACGGCCATCTTCGGCTTCGCCTCCTTCAACTAGATCCCCGCTGCATGAATGCGAGGCCGCCTTCTTCGGAGGGCGGCCTCGTTTTGTTTTGGGCGGATGATAAGAACCACGGTAGATGTCGACCCTACCCATCGATGCGATCGCCGCCGACTTCGACAGCGCCGCGGGTGCGGTGGTGATCACCGCTCCGACCGGTAGCGGCAAGAGCACGCAGGTGCCGCGCTGGGCTGGCAAGCACGGGCAGGTGGTGGTGGTCGAACCCCGTCGGGTGGCGTGCCGCGCGCTGGCCGCGCGCGTCGCGGAGCTTGAGGGCACGGCCCTTGGCGAGGCGGTTGGTTATCACGTGCGGGGCGAAGACCGGACCACTTCGGACACACGCATTCGCTTCATCACGCCAGGCATCGCCCTGCGCCAGCTCGCCCGACTTCGCGACGCGACCACGGTGATCCTCGATGAGCTTCACGAACGAAGGTTGGACGTCGATCTATTGCTGGCGCTTTTGCGTAAAGACCGAATCCGAGGGCCAAAGCGGCTGGTGGTCATGAGCGCCACACTGGACGCGGAACGGGTTGCAACGCATATAGACGCCACGCTCTTGCAGGGTGAAGGTCGAGTCTTTCCCGTCGACGTTCGGTATCGGGATGGCGGCATTAGCACACCGAGTGAGCGTGACCTCGCCGAACGGGTCGCCTCGGCGGTGATGGAAACGGAAGGCGACACGCTTGTTTTCCTTCCCGGCAAATCTGAAATTCGTGCTGCTGCCGACGCCCTACGGTCCATTGATGCACAGGTCCTCGAGCTACACGGCGGCATGTCCCTGGATGCACAAGCGCGCGTCTTTCGGACGGCAAAAAAGCGCAAAGTGGTGCTGTCCACCAACGTGGCGGAGACCTCGCTAACAGTGCCAGGCATCGAGGTGGTGATCGACAGTGGTCTCGTACGGCAGACGCGCTACCACCGAGGTCGCGCCCACCTGGCCCTTCGACCGATCGCTCAGGACGCGGCAGACCAACGAAGCGGCCGCGCCGGACGCACTCGCCCCGGCATCGCCGTGCGTTTGTGGGCGCGCCGCGCAGCGCTGGAAGAGCGCTCGGCGCCGGAAGTGCACCGCGAATCGCTCGTGCCTCTGGTCTTGGGCGCTGCCGCCAGCGGGTACCGGGTGGGCGAACTGCCCTTGCTCGATGCGCCCAAGGCGCATGCCGTCGACGACGCGGAAGCTGAACTCCGCGCCCTGGGTGCCCTCGATGCGGACGGCAGGCTCACGGGCCGCGGTCGCGATCTTGTTGCATTGCCCATCGAACCCGCGCTGGGCCGGATGCTGATCGAAGCACGCTCGATGAGCGTGGAGGCTCTGCAGGACATGATTGACTTGGCTGCCGTGCTTTCAACCGGCCGCCGCCTGTTCACCGGACCGCCGGGCGAGCGTCCTCCCTTTCGCACGGACGGATGCGACGCAGCAGGCTCGGTGCGCGCACTTCGTGGCAAGGGAGGTCCCGTCGATGCAGCCGCCCGTCGGGAGGCGCGCCGGATCGCAACGCGCCTGCGCCGGGCACTCGATGTGCCCAATGCCCATGAAGCCGCGATCGTCGAACCGGCCCGCCTTTGCGAGGTGGCGCTTCGCGCGGACCCGCGAAGCGCCCACGTCGCCCGACGGCGCGGCAAAGGCGGCCATCGGATCATGTTTGCCGGTGGCGGCACGGAGCTCGCCCTCGCCGAAGAAAGTGCCGCTTGGAAGGTGCTGGAAGGGAGCGCGAAGAAGCGGGCAGAGGCGCTCGTCGTGTTTGACGTTCGCGCCTTTGGCGTCGGTCATCAGCGACGCCTATTGGCCACCTGTGCGTCCCCCTGCTCGCTGCAGATGCTGCGTGAACTGGGCGTGGGGACCGACGCGTTCGCGCGCGCTTGGGTCGAGGGTAAAGGTGAGCGGCGGCGGCTTCGCGCGGAGGTTGAAACCCAGTTGGCGGGGAAGGTGCTGGGAAGTCGCGAGCTGGTGCCCACGGGTTCGATGGCGGAGGCGGCGCTGCTCGATGTGCTGAAGCGCGGCGCACTTTTTCCGCGCTCGATCGCGGAGTCGAAACGCCGTTTGAAGCGGCGGGCGCTGGCTGCGCAGTTGGGATCACTCTCCGCCGGACGGGAACACGGCGTGCCTAGCGACCTGCCCGCTCCGCCAACCTTTGAACGCTGGATCGAACAACGGGTCCAGGGTCTTGGACTCGAAAGCGGGGATGACATCGCCCTGCTTTCCGACGCGGATGTGCTCGCCGACGATCTTCCCTTCGAACTCCAGGGCATCATCGACGACCTTTACCCCCACGAAGTGTCCCTCGGCGATGCCGCCTATCGCGTGGAGCTCGATCTCGACAAGCGCTCCGCCATCCTCACCACGATTCGCGGCGGACGCAGCAAGCCACCGTCGCGTTCGTTCCTGCCGAAGTTTCCGGGACTGAAAGTGTTCGTGGAGGCGGGACGAACGCTCCACCGCGTCGTGTGATCGGTTAGCTTCACACCAATGGATAGAGTGGTGTTCTGC
>JBCCRV010000080.1:0-15937 GCA_039201085.1 Myxococcota bacterium
GGCCGACCGCCGCGGCCGCGACGCCGGACATGGGCATTCTTGTGTGGGTGCTTGGCGAAACCCGCGCCGTTCCCGCCAACTACCGCGACCTTGAGCTGAACGAGGCGCGCCTCAACTGGTTCAACCCCTTCAGCAACTACAACGATCTCGTAACCGCCGCCGCCAACGAAGCGGGCGGCCAGGGCTTCGTCACCGAGATGGCCGGGAACGCGGCGACCCTCGAAGAGGCGATCTTCTCCGCTTTCCAGGGCGAGCGATTCGCTGTGATCGAGGCCAACGCCGCCCTTCCGGAACCCGACCATGGTTCGGTCCTTCGCGAATCCAGCATCTATGGCAGCTGGGACGGCTACCTCGACGTCGTGCGCGCTGAGATTCCGAAGCCCGAGGGCATCAGCGACGAGGAGTGGATTCAAAACACCGGCTCCTACCTCAACGACCTGGTTTTTGAGCTCGTCATCGAAGGCTTCGATCCCGTGAGCTTCGTCGAGCGCCTGGAGGCCGAGGTCATCGCGCCCGTGCGCGAGACCGCCGAGCTCTTCACCGCGGACCGCACGATGACGCGCTTTTTCACCACCATGTCGCCGGACGAGATGACCGTCGACCCGGTCTTCGACTTCAACGCCGACCTCCCCGACTACTCGAACGTGCACACGCGCGAGCGCGTGATCGAGTGCACGCCCGCCGTCACGCAAAGCGAAGCGCCCTGGCGCGTCGAGTTCGAAGACGGCCTCGTCGTGCGCGGTCGTGGCTTCAGCTGGCCCGCCGCCCTGCAGAGCGATGACGTACCCGCAAACACGCGCGTACGCCGCATCGGAAGCGGTGGCACGGGTGAGATCATCACGGACAACGGCGCCGCGATCGCCGCCGCGATCGATGCGTCGAACGTGAACTTTCCGCCGCCGCCGCCCGGCGGGGGCGACGACGGCTGCAGCGCCGGCGGCACGGGCGGCTCGCTTGCTTCGCTGCTCCTGCTCGCCTTCTTCGCCCGGCGCCGCCGGGACTGAGCCTTGGCGTACTATCCGAGTCATGAGACCGACAAGACTACTTGGCGTGGCGGGATGCGCCCTCGCCTTCGTCGGCGTCGCGCCCCAAAGCGCCCACGCCTGCGGCGGCTTCTTTTGTGACAACTCGCAGCCCGTCGCGCAGGCGGCGGAGCGAATCATCTTCGCGCAAAACGCCGACGGCACCACTACGGCGGTGATCGAAATCCAATACGCAGGACCGTCCGAGAACTTCGCTTGGATGCTGCCGGTGCAGGGTCGGCCCGAGATCGCCGTATCGTCCACGCTAGCCTTCGACCGTTTGCAAAGCGCGACGGCGCCGTCCTACCGGCTGACGACCCGAACGGAAGGTGCTTGCGCCCCTAACGGCCCCGTCCGGCAACCCGACCCCTGCGCCGGAGACGACGACAGCCCCGGCTTTCAAGATGCGGGCGCGGCTGAACTCGCACCCTCGCCACCGGATGTCACCGTCGTCGACTCGGGGAGCGTCGGTCCATACGACTTCGTGATCATCAACGTACGGCCGGACGCCGAAGATGTCGGCGCCATCGCCACTGATTGGCTGAGCGAAAATGGCTACGACGTCAGCGAGTTCGGCCGCGACCGACTGGTACCTTACCTGGAGAGCGGAATGAACCTGCTCGCCTTTCGCCTTTCGAAAGGCCAAAACACCGGCGCCATCCGACCGGTTCGGCTTTCCTTCGGTGAAGGCCTGCCTTCGATTCCGCTGCGTCCGACAGCCGCTGCCACAGTGCCGAACATGGGCATTCTGGTTTGGGTGATCGGACAAGCACGCGCCATTCCCGCCAACTACTGCGACCTCGAGCTGAACGAAGCGCGCCTCGACTGGTTCAACACCGGCACAAGCTATACGGCACTCGTTACGGCAGCCGCGAACGAAGCGGGCGGTCAGGCCTTCGTGACGGAGATGGCCGGCGACGCCTCTCCGATGAACGGAACGATCTACGACGACGTCGATCAAATCGAGTTCGAACGTCTGGAAGCCGCGCTTACGCGTTCGCCCGTCGTCCACGGCAGCGTTCTCGCCGTGGCGCTGAGGGCGTTCTCGACATGGGACGGTTATCTTGAAGTGATCCGTGCGGAAGTGCCGAGGCCCGACGCTGTGCCAGAAGACGAGTGGCAGCAGAACACGCAACGCTACCTCCGAGGCCTTGCCTCCGAGACGACCATCGAAGGCTTCGATCCCGAGAGTTTTGTCGCCCGCCTTACGGACGAAGTGGTGAATCCGGTTCGTGAAACTGCGGCCCTCTTCGCGGACGACCGAACGATGACCCGCTTCTTCACCACCATGTCGTCCGACGAGATGACCGTCGATCCGATCTTCGACTTCAACGAAGACCTTCCAGACTATTCGAACGTGCATAGCCGCGAACGCGTCCTCGAATGCGCGCCCTCTGTCACGCGGGCCGAGGCGCCCTGGCGAGTCGAGTTCGACGATGGGCTCGTCGTGCGGGGACTCAACGGCTTTTGGCCGATTCGACGACTAAACGACGAGATGCCCGCGAACCTCCGTGTGCGACGCGTCGGCAACGAGGGCGCGGGTGACATCATTACCGACAATGCCGCCGCAATTCTCGCGGCCGCCGAAACATCCAACGCCGCCTTTCCTCCTCCCCCACCCGGCGTGCGTCCGCGACGTGAGCCTCCGAGCCGCGACCCCGGATCCTGCGGGATCATAGATGGCGGCGCCGACGGAAGCGATGCGGACGGAAGCGTGGACGGTGGAGACTCTTCGTCGCCTGGCGGCGCCGTGTCCGGCGGAAGTTGCGCAGCAGGAAACGCCGGCGCTTCGCTGACCTCGCTTCTTCTTCTCACCTTCTTGCTACGGCGTCGCCGGAGCTGAGTTCCTTTTCTTCCTTTTCTTCCCTTTCCACACGACATGACATGCACTTCAAAACCACTCTTAGCATCGCTGCCCACGCCCTCGCGCTCGCCGGCCTGACGCCCACCACCGCCAGAGCTTGCGGCGGCTTCTTTTGCAACAACAACCAGCCGGTGAATCAAGCCGCCGAGCGCATCATCTTTGCGCAGAACGCCGACGGCACGACCACCGCCGTGATCGAGATTCAGTACGAGGGCCCGTCCGAGGAGTTTGCCTGGATACTGCCTGTCCAGGGCCGGCCGGACATCGCCGTATCCTCCACGCTCGCCTTTGACCTGCTTCAAGCGGCCACGAATCCTACCTACACGCTCGCGACGGTGGTCGAAGGCGCGTGCGCGGTGCCGGAGTTTGACAGCCGCGCAGACGCCTCCGTCGGCGCCGAATCCGGTGTCGCCGACGCCGGCTTCGCTCCGCCGCCCGTCACCGTTGTCGACTCCGGCAGCGTTGGCCCCTACGACTTCGTGATCATCAACCTCGATCCCGACGCCGAAGACGTCGGCGCCCTGGCGACGGACTGGCTCGTCGACAACGACTACGATGTGAGCGACTTCGGACGCGATCGCCTCGTGCCCTACCTTGAGAGCGGCATGAACCTTCTGGCTTTTCGTCTGACCAAGGGCCGCAACGCCGGTGAAATCCGGCCCGTACGCCTCTCCTTCGGCGAGGGCCTGCCCTCGATTCCCCTTCGGCCCACGGCCGCGGCCGCCACGCCAGACATGGGCATTCTCGTGTGGGTGCTCGGCGAGGCCCGGGCCATTCCCGCGAACTACCGCGACCTCGAGCTGAACGAAGCGCGCCTGAACTGGTTCAACCCCAACACGAACTACCGGGCCCTCGTCACCGCCGCCGCGAACGAAGCCGGCGGGCAGGGCTTTGTCACCGAGATGGCCGGCGATGCGGAGCCGATGCGCAATCAGATCTTCTCAGATTTCGATGCAGACCAGATTACGGCCCTTCGGGACACCGTCGACCAGAGCGCCACGGACGGCAACGTTCTTCGTGTCGCATCGTTCGCCTACGGTGGGCTGGATTTCCAAGGTCAGACTTGGGACGGGTTCTTAGAGGTGATTCGGGCCGAAGTTCCAAAGCCCGAGAGCGTCAGCGAAGATGAATGGATTCAGAACACCGGCTTCTATCTCAACGGCCTTTGGTCGCAGGATGAGATCGAGGGTTTTGATCGCGCCAGCTTCGTCGAGCGCATCAGCGCCGAGGTCGTCGAGCCGATGCGTGAAACGGCCGAGCTCTTTGAGGCGGGCCGCACGATGACGCGCTTCTTCACGACGATGTCGTCGGACGAAATGACCGTCGACCCGGTCTTCGACTTCAACGCCGACCTGCCCGATTACTCAAACTCGCATACGCGCTTGCAAGTCATCGAATGCGCTCCCTCGGTCTTTCGAAACGAAGCGCCCTGGCGCGTCGAGTTCGAGGACGGCCTCGTCGTTCGCGGCAGCGGTTTCAACGGGCCCCTCGCCGGGCCCGGCGGTCCCGCCAACCTTCGTGTGCGCCGCATTGGGACGGAAGGCGCAGGCGAAGTCATCACGGACAACACGGCCGCAATCCTCGCGGTCGCCGAAGGATCGAACGAACGCTTTCCGCCGCCTCCACCCGGTCAGCGGCCACGTCGCGGCGGCGGAATCGATGGCGGTGGCCCCTCCGCATCGCCCGGTGCGTCTCAGGCGGAAGCTGCGCTGCTGGCGGCTCCGCGGGATCGCTCGCGTCCCTTCTTCTGCTCACCTTCTTCGCCCGTCGTCGCCGGGACGGAGCCACTCAGTCCGCATGAGTCACCACGGGCGCGAAGCGAAATCCCCCGAGGAAATCGCCAGGGTTGTGCGAAGGCGCGTCATCTGGTGATGAATGCGGGCTAGCGCGATCGCGCCATCCCGCACGATCTGCGTCAGCCTGTGCCGCGCTCCCGCGGCACAGGCTTTCTTCGTGTAAAAAAGGCCTAAAAACGCCCAGTGCCGGCGCTGGTCCGCTAGGCACAGGCCTTGCTTAGAGGAGGCCCATGAACTTATCCCGCGTCTTCGTCGTTCTGGTCGTCGCCCTGACGGGCCTCGCCCCCCGATCCGCCAAAGCCTGTGGCGGCTTCTTCTGCAACAACGCCCAGCCCGTGAACCAGGCGGCGGAGCGCATCATCTTCGCGCAGAACGCCGATGGAACCACGACGGCCGTCATCGAGATCCTCTACCAGGGTCCGTCCGAAGAGTTTGCCTGGATGCTGCCCGTTCAGGGCCGGCCGGACATCGACGTCTCGTCCAGCTCCGCTTTCAATACGCTGCAGAACCTCACGGACCCGATCTACCGTTTGGAAACGCAGGTCGAAGGCGAGTGTTTCGTCGACCCCAACCCGCCGCCGATGTTTTTTGACGCCGGTCTCGCCGACCAATCGTTCGGTGCAGAAACGGGTGCCGACCCAGTGACGGTCGTCGACTCGGGCAGCGTGGGGCCCTTCGACTTCGTAATCATCAGTGTCGACCTGGAAGTCGACAACGTCGGCGAGTTGGCAGCGCTCTGGCTCTCCGACAACGGCTACGACGTGAACGAGTTCGGTGTCGACCGCCTCGTGCCCTACCTGGAGTCGGGCATGAACCTGCTTGCCTTTCGCCTTTCGAAGGGTCGCACGACGGGCGAGATTCGACCGGTGCGCCTCTCCTTTGGCGAAGGCCTGCCCTCGATTCCGCTTCGGCCAACGGCCGCCGCCGCCGAGCCAGACATGGGCATTCTCGTGTGGGTGCTCGGCGAAGCGCGCGCGATTCCCGCCAACTACCGCGACCTCGAGCTCAACGAAGCGCGCATCAACTGGTTCAACTACCGGCGCACCTACAACGACGTCATTACGGCCGCCGCCAACGAAGCCGGCGGTCAGGGCTTCGTCACGGAAATGGCCGGCCCGTCGGCGCCCCTCGGCGAGATGATCTACACGGACGCGGCCCAAGGTACGCTGGAATCGCTGCAGAGTGCAGCCGCGGTTTCGGGTGCGGACCATGGCGCCCTTCTTCGCGAGGCCGCCACGGCCTACCGCGGATGGGACGGTCTGCTCGAGGCGTTTCGGGCGGAGATCCCGAAGCCCGAGGGCATTTCGGACGAAGAATGGATCAACAACACCGGATTCTTCCTCAACGATTTGATCTTTTCAGCGGAGATCGAAGGCTTCGATCCCGTCAGCTTCGTCGAGCGCCTCGACGCTGAGGTGGTGGCGCCCGTACGCGAAACGGCCGAGCTCTTTACCGTCGACCGCAAGACCACGCGCTTCTACACGACCATGTCGTCCGACGAGATGACCGTGGACCCGGTCTTCGATTTCAACGCCGACCTCCCCGATTACTCGCGTGAGCACGTGCGTACACAAATCATCGAGTGCGCACCCTCGGTCACGCGCTCGGAAGCGCCCTGGCGCGTCCTTTTTGACGACGGCCTCGTCGTGCGCGGCTCCGGCTTTGGCTGGCCGAGCGATCTCGACGAGACGCCCGCCAACGCGCCCCTACGCCGCAACCGCAACGAGGGCATGGGCGAAGTCATCACGGACAACGCCGACGCAATTCGCGAAGCCGTTCAAGCGTCGAACGCCAACTTCCCGGGACCGCCCCCGGGCCCGCGACCGGCCGTCGACGCCGGACCGCGCAGCGATGCAGGGGGCGACTTTCGCGACGGCGATGTGGACGAATCGACGTCCGATTCGGACGACGGATGCTCCGCGAGCGGCAGCGGCGGCGCGCTGACCTCGCTCCTACTTCTTTCGCTCTTTACGACGCGGCGTCGCCGCGCGGCCTAAACGCGTTTACCCTTTCACCATTCTACAACGAGACCCGATATGAACCTGAAGACCTCCTTGGGCATCGCTGGATGCGCCCTCGCCCTCGCCGGCCTTGCGCCGACACCGGCCAAGGCGTGCGGCGGTTTCTTCTGCAACAATACGCAGCCCGTGAACCAGGCCGCCGAGCGCATCATCTTTTCGCAGAACGCCGACGGTACGACCACCGCCGTGATTCAGATCCAGTACTCTGGTCCGTCCGAGGAGTTCGCCTGGATGCTTCCCGTCCAGGGAAGTCCGGAAATCGGCGTGTCGTCGAACAGCGCCTTTGCGGCGCTCCAGCAGGCCACCAACCCGACCTATCAGCTGCAGACGGAAGTGGAAGGTTCGTGCCAGGACGACGGTTTCTTGGGAGGCCGCGGCGGTTCACCCACGTTCGATTCGGCCGGTGCTGCCGATTCGGGTGCGGCTCCCTCGGAGCCAGAAGTCAGCGTGGTCGATGCGGGCAGTGTCGGTCCCTACGACTTCGTGATCATCTCGGTCAACCCCGACGCCGAAGACATCGCCACCGTCGCCACGGACTGGCTCGTCGAAAACGAATACGACGTGAGCCCGCTCGGCCGTGATCGTCTGGTGCCCTACCTCGAAAGCGGCATGAACCTCCTCGCCTTCCGCCTTTCGAAGGGCCGTGACGCGGGCGAGATTCGCCCCGTCATGCTCTCCTTTGGCGAGGGCCTTCCTTCGATTCCCCTTCGGCCCACGGCCGCCGCGGCGGACCCTGACATGGGCATCATGGTGTGGGTGCTTGGCGAGTCGCGCTCGATCCCCGCGAACTACCGCAGCCTTGAACTGAACGAAGCCCGCATCAACTGGTTCCAGCCGAGCACGAACTACAACGACGTCGTCACGCTGGCGGCCAACGAAGCGGGCGGCCAAGGCTTTGTCACCGAGTTCGCCGGCGACGCCGCGGGCTTCGAAGCCACCGTGCTTCCGCCCTCCACGGACGACGCATTCGCGAACCTTTCGGAGCGCGACTGGACCGGCCAGCATCGCGATCTCGTCGTTCAGGCGACTCAGCTCTTCCAGAGCTTTCAGAACTTCGGACCGTTTGGCGGCGGAACGGCCTGGGACGGCGTCGCCGAGAGTGTGCTTGCGGAAGTGCCGCGCCCCGCAGACGTGCCCGAAGATCAGTGGATCGCGTCGCCCCTCGAATGGATTTGGAACCTCGACGACACCGTCGAAGGCTTCGACCCCGCATCGTTCCTAGCCCGCCTCGAAGCGGATGTGCTGGAGCCCGTTCGCGCTACGGCCGCGCTCTTTGAGTCCGCCGCGAAGGTGACGCGCTTCTACACAACCATGTCGCCGGACGAAATGACCGTCGACCCGGTCTTCGACTTCAACGCCGACCTTCCCGATTACAGCAACACGCACCTGCAGACGCGCATCATCGAATGCAACCCGAGCGTCTCCCAGTTCGACGCGCCCTGGCGCATTCAGTTCGACGACGGCACGGTCGTTCGCGGCGACGGCCAGACCTGGCCCCTTCTTGGCAACGATGCCCTTCCCGCAAACCGCCGCGTGCTGCGCGTTGGAACGGAAGGCGAGGGCGAAGTCATCATCGATAACTCCGCCGCGATTCTCGCGGTGGTCAACGTGAGCAACGCCGACCATCCCCGGCGCGACGGACGCATGGCGGGCGGCACTTGCTCCGCCCTCGGCGGCGCGGCGCCCCTGGGCGTGCTTGGCGCCTTTGGACTCAGCATCTTGGCGATTCGCCGGCGGCGGGCTTAGCGATGATGGAGGCGAACCCGTATCCAAGGGGCCGAAGGGACCGCCGCGACGGTCTGCGCAAGCGCGCGTGCCGGATCGGGTTCGCCCTGCTTTCGATGGTCCTTGCCGCATGCGGCAGCGATCCGCAGGAGAGCGTCGAATTCGAAGTCGGCACGGGGTCCTGGCGCTTTGAGGCCTTGAGCGATGGCGACAGCGTCGAACTCATTCGCGGCGCCCAGGGCGGCTGGCACATTTGGATGGCCGCGCGCACCTCGGACCTTCGCGACGGCGATCTGGTGCGCTTCTTCGTGGGACCCGCAGACGGTGAGCTTTCTGGGACCGAGCTCAACGCGAGCTTCGACCCACCCCGCTCGGACGGCTTTCGCCACTACGTCGGCTGGACGGGCTTCGTCAACGACGCGGCCTGCGCCGTAGGGACGCTCTATCGGCTTCGCGCGGCGCTGGTGCGAAACGGCGAGGAGATCGCCGCGAGTGAGCGCGACGTGATGGTCGACCCGGGCGCGGACCCGCCGGCGCCATGCCTGGTGAGCGAGTGAAATCCAGGGCGTTCGCGAGCGGAGTCGACCTTCGCCGATATCGCTGCACCAACGAAAAGAGCCACCCGATTGTCGGGTGGCTCTTTTTTCATGGATCACGCGCCCGCGCGGTCGAAACCGCCACGCCGGTCTATCGAGATAGACCGGTTTAACCTTCTAGCGCGGGAAGGGATCGCTCCAGCGTTCGTCCGTCGCCACGCTCCCATCCGTCAGCGTGCGCATGAAGGCGACCAGCGCGGCCTGGTCGGCTTCGCTAAGGTTCAGTCGAAGCGGTCTCGGAGGCTGGCCCGGTGCACCAACGCTCAGGTGGCGGCTGAGGTTGGGATGCATCTCCACGCCTTCGTTGTAGTGGCGTACCACCTGCTCGAGCGTTTCGAAACGGCCGTCGTGCATGTAAGGCGCCGTGAGCTCCACGTTGCGGAGGCTCGACACCTTGAAGAGACCCACCTGCCCTTCGTTGCTGGTGACGCCGCCGATGCCGTCGTCGTCTGCGTCGAGCAGGCCGTTGTTCGTCGGCGCTTGCTGCTGGAAGATGCCCAAGTTGTCGGACGCCGGTCCGCCCGGTCCACCCGGTCCGCCCGGTCCGCCGAGCGGGTTCCCAGGCATGTGGCAATTGGCGCAGAGGCCCGGCCGATCGTTGTTGTGCGCACCAAAGAAAATCTGCTTCCCGCGGTTTTCCTCGTCGCTGAAGTTGGCGAAGGGCGCGAGCAGATCGCCCGCCGCAGCCACGCCCTCGTCGAAGGGCGACGCATATGAAACGATACTTCGCACAAACTGGGCGAGGGCCCGCGAAATGCGCTCGCTGGACACCGCGTCGTCGCCAAAGGCCGCTTCGAAGAGCGGCGCGTAGTAGTCGGCACCGGATACGCGTTCGACGAGCTCGTCGAGCGTGAGGCCCATTTCGACCTCGTCTTGAATCGGCATGAGCACCTGGGCTTCCAGGCTCTCGGCCCGCTCGTCCCAAAACATGGCGCCCGAGGCGAAGTGGCGAAGGTTGATCAGCGGCATCGAGTTTCGCGGCGTGTGCCGGCCTTCAAAGCCGACGGAAAACTGCCTTGGGTCCCCAAAGGCCCGGCCCTGCTCATGGCAGGAAGCGCATGCGACGGTGCCGTTCTGCGAAAGGCGCGTGTCGTAGAAGAGCACGCGTCCGAGCGTGGCGCCGGCATCGGTGATCGGGTTGGCGGCGGGCGTGTTGATCGTTCGCTCCACCGAGGGGACCTGAAGGTAGGCAGGAAGGACCGGCGCGTAGGAAAGGAGCGCCGCCGGAAGCTCCGGCGAGGGCAGATCGTCCATCGGATCCGGCGCGACGACCATATCGACGGTCGATACATCGACATAGGCGGCGTCCACGTCAGGCACGGTTGCGCCGTCGGGCTCGAAGGAGCCGTCGTCGTCGCCGCAAGCGGCGGTCAGTAGGAGCATGGCGAGGAGGGTTCGGTGGTTTGAAGGCACCGCTTCACCGTAATGCGGTGTGGTGGCGATGCGCGCTCACGCGACCCGAGGCTTAACCGTATCCGACCCTCGCGGCGTAAATGCTCTTCCTTCATCGGGCATCCAACAACCTGCAGCGGTCTCGCTCGGTGCGAACCGCTGGGCCAACGTCCACTACGGACGGGGCGCGGTGCAACGGGGAAGCAGCACGAGGGGCGACGCATCAGCGGCGCCGACCCGTTGAACGCGCTCGCCAAGGCGGCGCCGCAGCCGTGAAGCAAGGCTGCCCTGCACCACGATCGGACCCGGCATCGAACGCAGCACCGCAATGCGGGCCGGCAGACGATCGCTTCCCACGAGCACCGCACCTTCGTCCCGGAGATGCGCTTCGAGGCCCCGCTCACGCGCCATCGCGATGAAGGTGCGACACGACGCCGGCGACGCCTCGCCCCGCGCGTCGGCCAGACGCTGAAGGGCCTCGACATGCAGCGCCTGCGCATTCGCCAGGGCCTCCGCTTCCGACGCGCCGCGCGGTTCCGAACGGACCGCACCCTCCTGTTGCCGAAGCTGCGCCAAACGGGCGCTCAAGGAAGGCAGCGGCGCCCCGCCCAGGGCCACCGCGGCGGCAGCGATTAGCTCGGCCCGGTCGGCGAGCGCCAACGCCGCCGAGAGGCGCGCGCCGCCCAGGGCCGTCGCCCGACGGCGGTTCCGGCGGCGTTCGTCGCCCTCCGCCGTTTCGAACGCTCGGGCCGCTTCTTCGAGGGCGGCGCGCCGGACCAGCGTGTCCCGCCGCTCGGCGACCAACGCTTCCCGCGCCGCGATCCGCTCGGCAAGGCGCTGCGAACGGGCGCTGACCTCGTCCCTCAGCGTCGCCAGACGCGCTTCGAGCTCTGCGCGCGCCGCCTTCGCTTCGGCGGCCTCGAGCTTGAGGCGCGCCAGCGTTTCCCACTCGCGAGCGACCGCGTCGTTTCCACGCGCACGCGCGTCGCGGGCCGACGATGCCGCACCTTCGGCCTCCTCGACGAGCACCGGCGCTGCCGGCCGGAGCTCGTCGATCGCGTCGTCGTCGAAGAGGCGCGCGCCGGCGGGACTGCCGCCGCAGGCCAGCGTGAACGCGAGCGCGATTCGAAGGCAGAAGTTCACGGCGCGCTTCGCTCCGATCGGGGCACTTCGCGCGGCTCGTGCTGGAGGGCTCGTTCGGCGGCCGCGATGGCGCTGTCCACCACGGACTGTTGCTCCTCGAGCTGTATGCGGTCGCGCTCGAGGGCCACAATGGCCGCTCGAAGCCGCGCGTTCTCAATGCGCGAAGCCGCGATGTCGAGCGATGCCTCCGCGATGCGGTAGGCACGCTCACCGGCTTCACGCTCGCCAGACTCCTGCCGGGTCGACGCGGCTTGAAGGGCAAGCTCGGCCTGCCGCAACCGGCCATCCACCTGCGCGTTTTGCTCGGCGCGCAGGGAGGCGATCCGCCGCTGAAGCACGAGCGCCCGCTCGCCCGTGCGGCTCGGCGCAGGCTGGCCCGCAGCAAAAGCGCCGAGGGCGAGGCCCACCACGACCACCCCCGCTCGAATGGCTCGACGCTTGCCCGGACCCCGCACGCGCCAAGCATGCCCCCGCCAGCCCGGCCGTCAACGAAAACTGCCCGGGCACTTTCTGGTAGGCTGCGCACGTGCTCGAGCGGGCGGCCCTTCATCAGACGCGCTTTCGAACGCCCGGCGTTACACCGGACGCGCGCGGCGTGCTCCTCGGGCAAAAGGGCGCGGTGCTCTTTCCTTCGCTCGACCGACTCATCGCTTTTCTTCGGGCGTACAGCAGCGAAGGATCGCTCGACGACCTCCTGCCTTCGCTGACGATCGGCAAGATGGTGACCAGCCTGAAGACCCGCGAAGTGCTCCTTAGCTTCGCCGCCGAATCGAGCTACCGCATGGATCGCATCGCCGGCATCGCAAAAATCGCCGGCGGCATGGTGTTCACCGGAACGTCACGCCACTTCGTGAAGTACCGCGACAGCGCGAGCCCGCTCGGCTACGACGTGCTCGAACTTCAGGAAAGCGTGGACGACGTCGTGCTCTACCACGACGCCTTCGTGCAGGGCTACCAGCAGGAGGGCACCGTCGACCTGCGTCAGCTGGTCCTCAAGCTGACGCCGCAGCGCGCGCGCCCCGACGAGATGCGCTCACCCTCGCCGCGCTACTGGCTCACGGCGGAAACAGGCGTGGGCCACGCCATTCTGAACTACATCTTTCGCTGGCGCGTGTCGGCGCGCGCCGCCCTCGTGGAGTGGGCTCCAGAGAGCGCCTTCGACGACCAAGGCAAGCGCCTTCATCTCTTCGAGATCGCCGACCCGCCGGAGCGCATTCTCGAGCTCTTTGATGCCCTCCCGGGCGTGCACGTATACGAACCCGGCCCCGGCTATGCGGTCGAATACGGCTTTCGCCACCCGATCGAACTCGAGTCGGCGTCCGCGCTCTTCGACGACGCGAGCCTCGTGCTCTTTCGCGGCGTCGGCAACGTGCTGACGGTCAATCCGCTGCCGCCCTTTGCACCGGTACGCTCGCTCGTGCGCACGGACCTCGGCCAGGGACGAAGCGGCGACGTGGGTACGGGCACGGAAGCGCCGGCGATCGCCCTTGACCTGCGACTCGCGCCGACGCGTGAGCCATGGCGCCGCGTGACGGCGACCTTCGTGCCCCTCGAGCACCAGGCCTGGCTTGCCCGACTGCTCTACGGCCTTCCCCCGCGCACGCTCGCAAGCGTGTCGATGGCGAGCGCAAGCGATGGCTTCTACCTGCTCGACGAAGGCGGCATCGAGGGCGTACCCCTCGGCACCTTTCACACCGAAGTGGGCGAGCGTATCTATGTGCCCGCCGGCATGACGCTCGTACCCGCCGTGTCGCCGCGTGTGCTCGACGACCTGCTCCGCGAACGCGGAAACGGCTTCGCCTTCTTTGACGACGAGGGCCCCCGGGTGATCGCGGCCGACGCCTTCGGGCCCGTCTCGCGCCGCGTACTTCGCCAGCTCGCACCAAGCAGCGTTTCCGCCTCGGCGCTCGGCGACGATGGCCCGGGTCTTCCGCTCCTCCGCTACGACAAGCCGCGGCGCCTGCCCCTGTGGGGGTTCGGTGACGAGGACGACGCGACTTGAGCGAAGAGAAGCAGCGCACCTTTGACCGCTGGGCCGAGGGGTTTCTCTTGCCCCTGCTCACCGGCGAAACGGCGCAGCTTCAGCGCTTTTTACCGCCGGGCTACCTCTCGCACTTTTCCTTCGCCACGCCGACCGAATCGACGGTGCACCAGGACCTGCTCGAGGCTTTTACCCGTCGCGCCGGGGAGATCGTTCGCAACACGCCGCTGACCTTTCCGGAAGTCGGCGCTGCCGCCACCGCGATGGCGCTGCACAACTTAGCGGCGCTCACGGACCCGCTTCTCGACCGCGCCTTCGCGCGCGGGAGCCGTCCGCGCGTGCTTGAATGGATCGATTCGCTCATCGCCGCGATCGACGTGCCGCGAACGCGCGGCGAAGCGCTCACCCGCCACGTGCTGATCGCGCAAACGCTGGGGGGCGCGCGCAAGGACACGGTCGTGAAGAACTGGGCGTACACGTACCGCTTCTTCGGCCGTCGGCCGCCGGCCAACGTGGTGGCTCTGCCGCGCCTGCGGTTTGTTCGCCAAGAGCACAGCGAACGGCCGATGCGTGACCTGCTGGAAGAGCACGCGCTGGACTTGGAAGATCGCATCGCCGCGCTCGTGGCGCGTTCGCCGATCACCCATCTACTCGAGCACACGTCCGGCACCTTTCGTTTCGGCGCCGCGGACCTCGCCGTGCTCAGCGACGAAGCGCTTCGCTACGGCATCGTTCAGCAAATCGTGCGCAGCAGCACGGCGGGCAGCGCGGCGGCCTTTGGCGATGCGCTCCGCGAACTGGCGCGCGATGGCACCCCACCGGAATTTCTCGCCGTGGCGATCGCCTTCATCGGCGAGCTTCAGGTGCTTGAAGTGCTCGACGAGCGCCGCGGCAATAAGCCACTCGACGTGCCGGGTGTCGGCAACGAAGAGCTTTTTGCCGCCATGCTGCCGGCGCTCATCGAAGACGCCGACGCAGGCGGCGCCCTCGGCGCTCGCATTGCCCTGCACGCGCGGGACATGATGGCCCTTCGGGCGCGCGCTTCTTTGCGCGCGACGCAGGCCGGCGAGGACGCTGTGGAAGCGGCGCGCCAGCTGTGCAAGCGTGCCAGCGACCTGAGCGCAAAAGCCGATGGCAGCGAAGGCCTCGGGTGGTAGCGTACGCGCGATGACGGAACGATCAGTGCCGAGCCTCGAAGCCGCCGACGCGGCCACCACGGCCAAGCTCGCCTCCCTGGCGCGACGCCTCGAGGGCACCTTTCTCGGCAAGTCCGAAGTCGTGCGACTGATGCTGATCGCCGCCGTCGCCGGCGAGCATATGGTGCTCATCGGTCCGCCTGGAACGGCTAAGAGCGCGCTCATTCGCCTATTCGCGAAGCTGATGCGAGCTGAGTACTTTGAGTACCTGCTCACGCGCTTTACGGAGCCGAACGAGATCTTTGGCCCAATCGACATTCAGGCCTTTCGCACGGGTGAGTACCGGCGGCGTTCCGAAGGCATGCTGCCGCAGGCCGAAATCGTCTTTCTGGACGAGGTCTTCAAGGCCAACTCGGCAATCTTGAACTCGCTCCTCAGCGTGCTCAACGAACGCGTCTACACGGTGGGCGCCCAGCGCGTGAAGGTACCGCTGATCAGCGCCTTTGGCGCGTCGAACGAAGTGCCCAACGACGAAGACCTAATGGCCGTTTTCGACCGCTTCTTGCTTCGCGTTCGCAGCGACAACCTCGACAGCTATCACTTCAATGACCTCCTCCTTCGCGGCATCGCCCACGAGAGCGCAAAACTCAGCGGCGCCATGGACCGCATGGAGCCAATCCTCTCGAGCGCCGATCTGCACGCGGTCCATCAGGGCTTCGCCGCGCGGCTGAAGTTCACGGACGAGTTCCTCGCCGCCTACAAGGGCCTCGTCTTTCAGATCCGCTCCGAAGGCGTGTCACTCTCGGACCGTCGCGCCATCAAGATGCTCAAGCTCTTCGCCGCAAGCGCCTATATCGACGGACGCGCAACGCCGAACGCCAGCGACTTCTTCGTGCTTCGCCACACGTGGAACAACCTGGACCAAGCGGAGATCCTCGACAGCATCGTCGGCCCGGTGCTCGAAGCCTGGTACCGCGACCACCCGGAAGAGCGCCGCGTAGGCGCCCTCGACGTTGGCCTCGACGCGCTGATCGACGAGATCAACCGCATTCGCGACCTGCTCACGGGCGACCGCCCGGTCAGCGATATCCAGCTCTTCAGCCACCTGAAGGCCCTGGGCGAGATCAAGAGCGCGCTGCAGACGCTTGGAACTCAGCCCGCGCAGGAAGCGATCGGCCGCGTCGATCAGCTGCTGGGGCACGTGTTTCAGTCGGGCAAGTTCGCCCAGTAGCGAGAAGGTGCAAAGCACCGAGCGCTACCC
>JBCCRV010000081.1:0-15850 GCA_039201085.1 Myxococcota bacterium
GCCGACGGTGCGCTGCGAGGTCATGCGCTCGTCCGAAGACGGCTCAGCGCCCCTCGATCCGGACTCGGTTGTGATCGCGCGCGTGACGGCGGACGGAGTCGTGCTCGATGCGCCCACGGTCGTGAGCGAAGGCGCCGAGTACCGCGCGCAGTTCGATCTCACCGGACTGCCCAACGGCGAGGTGCGCTTTCTCTGCACCGCCCAAGACGACATGGAACGCTGCCAGCGCTCCGACGTCGCAACGCTTCTTGACCTGGGGCCAAACGTGGAAATCACCACGCCTTCGGCCGGCTCCGTGCACACGACCTCGATGGGCCTGCGCTTCGTGGTCACGGAAGCGCCCGTCGCCGATGGAGACACGGCCGCCGCAGTGGCATCGCAAACGGTGACCGTCGCCGGCGTCGCCCTCACGGAGCTCACGGACGAGGGTGAGGGCGCCTTTAGCGTGAACGTGGACTTCGAAGACGAAGAGCTTTTCGATCCAGAGCTCTCGGGCGATTTTGAAATCGTCATCGAAGCGACGAACCGGCGCGCGCCGACGGCCGCGACCCGTCGTGTGTCCCAGCCGTTCGTGCTGGACCGCACGGCGCCGTCGATCGTGTTCATCACGCCGGGCGATGGCGATTTGATCGGAGGCCGCACCCGGGTGGCCGTCACGATCACCGATCCTTCGGGCGTCGATGCCGCGACCGTCGTGCTCCGGGTGGGCGGTCGCGATTTCGACATGCGTCCGACGGACACGGACGATGAGTTCGAAGTGTTCTTCGACGCTTCCGAGTTTCCCGCGACGGTGACCGAGCTGACGCTGAACGTCACGGCCTTCGACACGGCCGGCAATCGCCAGACCGAATCGCAGGTCGTGAAGCTTGACAGCGTGCCGCCGATCGCGTCCCTTGACCCGCCGTCGATTCGCGAAGGACGCGTCAACAGCGGGAGCGGCGCGCTCGAGTGTTCGCCGCTCTTCGATCCCGTCGGCGCCGACTCGGTGAACGACGGCCAAGTTGTGGGCACGGCCGCCGAGTTCCGTGCGCGTGTCGAGGACGAGACGAACCGGGCCTTCGGCGGCGAGGGCACCGTGCTTTTTGTTTCCGGCATTGAAAGCGTCGAGCTCTACCTGCGCCACGACGACGGCACGCCACTTCTCATCGACACGGACGAGGACGGGGTTTGCGATTCGATCAACCCGCTTGTCGAACCGGATCCGGGCGACCCGACGACGGCGACGGTTCTTGATCTGATCGGCCTTCGCACGTCGGGCACCGTCGGCTTTGAGACTAGCGCCACCTTCCCGGATGATGGCCCACTGCCTGCGGGCGAGCCCGAGTCTGCCTACGACGCGATCTACGACACCTGCACGCCAGCCTCGAGCCCCGGAAACCCGCGCGCGCTGTGCGCCGAAAGCTCGCCGCTGACGCGTCTGATCGAAACCAGCTACGGTGAAGAAGCCATCTACGTGAAGGGGCCGACGACGCCCCTGACCTGCGTCGGCGACCTCTTCGACTTCCAGGGCTCGCTCGAGGAAGGTTGGGCGTGCACGGCCATTCGCGCCGAGGATCGCCTGGGCAACGCCGGTATCTCACCGCCCCTGCGGGCGTGCTTTATCGACGGCGTGGGCGAGGACCCCTGCCCGGGCACGCTCGGAACGATCGCGCCGGAAGCGATGCGTCCGAGCTGCACGGACGGTTGCACGCTGCCGCGCTCCTTCGTCGATGACACGAGCTACCAGCTCTTTGTCGCACCGCGCTAGAAGAAGGCATGTTTCCCGAACGCTTCAACCTCGCGGACTATTACCTCGACGCCCGCGTCCGCGAAGGACGCGGCGAGCGCATCGCCCTTCAGACGGGCGGGCGCGCCCACTCCTATGAAGAGGTGCAGTCGCAGGCGAACCGCGCAAGCGATGCGCTGCGTCGCGCCGGCGTACGCGCCGGTGAACGCGTTCTGATCCTGCTCTTTGACGGCGCGCCCTTTGTCGAGGCGTGGTTCGGCACGCTGAAGGCGGGCGCGGTCTTTTGCATGGCCAACCCGCTCGGCACGGACGAGGACATCCGTTATCTGCTGAACTACACGGGCTGCCGCGCCGTCATCGCAGACGCGTCCCTTCAGTCGCGTATTGATGGACTGGCGCCGCCCCAATGCTCGGCGCGCTTCTTCGTGGGCGAAGGCGGCGAAACGAAGGGCTGGCGCCGCTGGAACAGCGCCCTGAGCGAGGCGAGCGATGCGCTGGCCAACGAAGATACGCACCGCGACGATGTCGCCGGTTGGCTCTTTACCAGTGGGACTACGGGCAAACCCAAGGCGGCCGTGCACTTTCATCGCCACTTCGCTTACAACACCGAGCACTACGCAAAGGCGACGCTCGGTCTTCGTGAAGACGACGTGTTTGTGAGCGTGTCGCGCCTCTTTTTTGGCTACGGCACGGGCACGAACCTGATGTTCCCCTTCGCCGTGGGCGGAACGGCGGTGCTCTTTCCCGACAAGCCCACGGTGTCCCGGCTTTACGAGCATATCGATGCGCACGGCGTTAGCGTGCTGACCAACGTGCCTTCGATGATTCGCCAAATGTTGGACAGCGGGCTTTCCGTGAAGGCCGAGCGGTTGCGCCTTTGCCTGAGCGCCGGCGAGGCACTGCCGCCGGCGCTGATGGAGCGCTGGGATCAACGCTTTTCGGCGCCGATTCTCGACGGCATCGGCTCGGCAGAGATGTTTCACATCTACATCACAAATCGGCCGGGCGACGTGAAGCCGGGATCGCTCGGGCGCATCGTGAGCGGCTACGACGCGCGCATCGTCGACGACGAAGGACAGGACGTGCCGGACGGAGAGCGCGGTCGCCTTTGGGTCCGCGGTGAGTCGACGGCCCTGTGCTACTGGCAGGACCAAGACAAGAGCCACGCGACCTTTCGCGGCGAATGGTGCGTGACGGCCGACGTCTTTCGTCGCGAAGAGGGCTACTACTACTACGAGGGCCGCGCCGACGACATGCTTAAGGTGCGCGGTCAGTTCGTAAGCCCGCTCGAAATCGAAAACTGCCTCGAGCAGCACGACGCCGTCGTGGAGTGCGCCGTCGTGAGAGACGACGAGGACGGTCTCGTCATTCCGCACGCGTTTGTTGTGCTCAAGGAAGGCGGTTCCGCCAGCGAAGAAGCGCTCGTCGAGCACTGCAAAGCGCATCTCACGCGCTACAAGTTTCCCCGCCGCTTCACTTTCTGCGGGCCCCTTCCGCGCAATGACCGCGGCAAGATCAAACGACGAGAGCTCCTTCCATGACGTATCGACTCGCCGCCATGAGCTACGAGCAGGCCGCCGAGCGCGCCGGCGCCGTGTGCTTTCTGCCGACGGGCGCCACGGAAGCCCACGGTCCGCACCTGCCCCTTTCGACGGACGTGATCATCAGCGAGGAGGGCGCCGTTCAGGCGGCGAAGCGGCTTGACGAAGACGGGATCGTCTCCGTCGTGCTTCCGCCCCTGGCGTATGCGGTGACGGAATTCGCGTCGCCCTTTGCGGGCACGATCTCGCTGCCCTTCGATACAGCGAAGGCACTGATTCGCGATGTGATCGTTGGCGCGAAGCGCGCGGGCTTTGGTCCTTTGGTCATCTGCAACGCGCACCTCGAGCCGGACAATCTACGCGCCCTGCGTGAAGGGGCCGAGGAAGCGCGCGCCCACGGCGCCGTCGTGGCCTTTCCGGACATCACGCGAAAGCCGCACGCCCTTCGGCTCGGCGACGAGTTTCGATCCGGCGCGTGCCACGCCGGCCAGTACGAGACGAGCCTCGTGCTCGCGGCGAAAGCCGAGTGGGTAAAACCCCAGCATCGCGAGCTCGACGCCAACCCGAACTCGCTGTCGGTGGCGATCCGCGCCGGTAAGAAGAACTTCCTCGAGGCCGGCGGCGAACGCGCCTACTTCGGGTATCCCGCCGACGCGAGCGTGGGCGAAGGCGTGTCGCTGTACGCGGAGCACGCCGCGATCTTCGCCGACGCAGCGCGCGAGCTTCTCGCGCGCTAGCCCGCCTTCATTTTGAACTGAGGCTGCTTCGTTCGTCCTGTTGTTCGAGGACAAGGAACGCCGGGCGCAGGTATGTAGGCACATTTCAAGGAGGCGTGACGCAGACATCGGGCGACAGGGTGAGCGAAGCACGCTCAGTTCAAGATGAAGGCAGTCTAGTAGTTTCAGGCGCGCATCAATCGCCATACTTTGCCAGTCTGGCCTTACATCCCGCTTCGTCTTGCGTCGATCCTCCCGCTTCCCGGGTTCGCGCCCTTCATCCTTCGTTCCGCGTCTCCGGTGTCGCAGACTGCCTATCAGCGCTCGCCCAAGAGTCGCCCGCAGGCTTTTTCATTGCAGGTCGCAGAATCCCGCGCTCGCCGCCGCCCAGAACACGCACCATCCGTCGGCGCAGGTAGGGAACGGTGCAGGCGAGCGGAAAGAGGGTGTCGCGTACGCCGCCGAGAAACGCGTGGTGCGATTGAAAGAAGGGCGTCAGCCACCGGGAAGCGAACTGGTAGAAGCGCTGGTTCGCGCGGCGCTCGCGCGCATAGCCGGCAAAAGCGAGGGCGAGGTTCGGTTCGTTCGTCAGCCAGCGGGCGAGGGCGAGCGCATCGAGCAGCGCGAGGTTCGTGCCCTGGCCCAGCTGCGGACTCATCGCATGGGCGGCGTCCCCGATGACGACGGTACGATCCCGGTACGGTACCTTCAGGACCACGTCTCGGTAGCCGCCAAAGATGAGCGCGTCGAGACTGGGCAGACGTTCCAACACCGCGCCGGCCATGGGTGCGACGGCGAGCACGTCGTCGTAGAAGGCCTGAAGTCCCCGCGCGCGAAGGGCGTCGACGTCTTTGCCGGCTACGCTGTAGAAGAAGCTCACGAGCGGGATCTCGCCGATCGGGTGGCCGCCGGTCGAGCCATGGCTCGTCGCTCCGCCGTTCCTCCGACCGGCGTTTACCGTTGCGGCGTTTGTCGGCGCACCGTTCATCGGACCGTTACTCGTCAGGCTTCCGTTCCTCGGACCTTTGCGGGTGGCGCTGTCGTTTGTTGGGTCCTTCTTCTTCGGAACGCGGTTGGTCGGAACGGGGTTGGTCGGACCGGCGTTCGTCGGCCCGGCGTTCGTCGGCCCGGCGTTCAACGGACCCAAGCCCGTCGGTAGAAAACCGATCATCGTCTCGCTTCCGCGCACTTCTTGATGAAGCACGCCGGCGTAGCGCTCGGCGCGGTCCTCGGTCACAAACCACAGGGCGCCGAATGGGTAGGCGTCGTCGCGGGCGCTGGGAAAGAGTGACGCGCGAAGCGCCGACCGTGCGCCGTCGGCGACGACCACGACGTCGTGCTGGCCGCGGCGCACGCCGCGCGCGTCGTAGACCGCGCCGCCGTTGACGCGCGTGATCTCACAGCCCGTTTCAAGTGTGACGCCGTTTGGTTCGAGGGCTTCGAACAGGACCTGAAAGAGCACGCCGCGGTGCACCCCGAGCCCGTGCGCAAGGCCGCACTCTTCGTAGCCCAGGGCGAAGACCTCCTTCGTGCCGCTCATGCAGCGAAGGGTGTGCACAGCCGCGCTACGGTCGCGCACACGTTCGAGTAGGCCTAGCTCGTCGAGCACTGCGGCCCCCGTGGGCTGAAGTAAGATCCCCGCTCCGATCGGCGATGGGTCCGCCACGGCTTCATAGCAACGCACATCGTGACCGCGCTGCGCCAGGGCCACGGCTGTCGCAAAGCCAGCGAAGCCGCCGCCGACAATGCCGACGTTCACGGCGGGCCCAGCGTGAACTCGAGCTCGGATTCATGAATCCGCGCGAAGTGTTCCGCCGCGCGCTTGGCGACGTCTTCGAGACCCGGCGGCGCGCCCTTCGGCAGCTCGTTCTGAAGGCTCGTGACGCCCTTGCCAGTGAGGCCGCAGGGCACGATCAGGCCGAAGTGACCAAGGTCTGGACGGACGTTGAATGCCAGTCCGTGCATCGTAACCCAGCGGCTGATGCGTACGCCGACGGCGCCAATCTTAAGTGGCCGGTCCGAGTCCGCATGCATCCAGGTGCCGTTGAACGTTTCGATGCGCTCGGCCTTCAGCCCGTGGTCCGCAGCGAGCCGAATCATCGTTTCCTCGAGCGTTGACACGTACTTGCGCACGTCCATGCGGTCTGGGTTGAGGTCGATGATCGGGTAGGCCACAAGCTGGCCTGGGCCGTGGTAGGTGACGTCGCCCCCGCGGCCGACCTCGTGTACTTCGATGCCCTGCTCGGCGAAGCCTTCGCGAGAAATGAGCAGGTTCTCCGCCTTCGCGCCGCGGCCGAGGGTCACCGTGGGCGGATGCTCGAGAAGGAGCATCGTATCGCCGATGTCGCCGCGGTGGCGCTGCTCCACGAGACGCCGCTGAAGCTGCAGCGCTTCGTCGTACGCGATGCGTCCGATGTAGTGCGCGCGCAGCTCCCGGCGACGGTTCGGCATGGTGCGTTCGGCGACCCGAGAGCGACTAGCGCTTCCGATTGGCGATGTGAACGGCCTCGCCGAGCGAGTGCTTGAACGCTTCCATCACCGCTTCGCCCAGCGTCGGGTGCGGGTGCACCGTAAGCGCAACGTCTTCGGCGTACGCATGCATCTCCAGGGCAAGGGCCGATTCGCTGATGAGATCGGACGCTTCCGGTCCGACGATGCCGACCCCCAGCACCTTGTTGTCGTTCTCCGGGTCCGTCAGCACCTTCACGAAACCGTCCGTCTCGTCGATGGCCATGGCGCGGCCCGAAGCCGAAAGGGGGAATTTGCCGACGTTGATCTTTCGGCCTTCGGCCTTCGCCTGCGTTTCCGTGATGCCGACGGTGGCGATTTCCGGATCGGTGAAGATCGCGGCGGGCATCGCGCGCACATCCATCATCGCACCCTTGTGGCCGGCGATGACCTCGGCGGCGATTTCGCCTTCCTTGCTCGCCTTATGGGCGAGGTAGGGACCGCCCGTTACGTCGCCGATGGCGTAGATCCCGTCGACGTTTGTGCGGAGGTATTCGTTCACCAGAACATGTCCGCGCTCGTCGGTCTTCACGCCAACCTTTTCGAGGCCGAGGCCGTGCGAGTTGGGCTTGAAGCCGATAGCCATGAGCACCTTGTCGGCCTCGAAGCTCTTTTCTTGGCCGTCATGTTCGACGACGACCTTCGCGACCCCTTTCTTCACCTTCAGGCTCTTCGCCTTGGCGCCGAGAAGAATTTCGGCGGGGTTATCGCCCTTCGTAAGGTGCTTCTGCACGACGCGAACGAGGTCCTTGTCCGTGCCGGGCAGGAGCTGCTCCTGCATCTCCACCACGACGACCTTCGAGCCGAGCTTCTGATAGACCATGCCGAGCTCCATGCCGATGACACCGCCGCCCACGATGAGCAGGGTCTTCGGCACGCTTTGAAGCGATACGGCTTCACGCGCCGTGATCACCGTTTCGCCGTCCGGTTCGAAGCCGGGGATCTGAATCACGTTCGTGCCCGTGGCGACGATGATGCCCTTCGTGGCCTTGTACGATGTCGCCTTGCCGTCGGCGTCCGTGACTTGAACGGTGTCTTTGGCCGTGAGCTCGGCCGTACCAAGGGCGAGGTCGCCGCCGTTGCCCTTTACGAGGCTCTGCACGCCGCCCGTAAGTCTAGCGACGATGCCGTCTTTCCACTGCTGCATCTTGGGCACGTCCACGTTCACGTTGGACACGGTGATGCCCATGTGGTCGGCGTGCTTGGCCTTCTCGACGAGGCCCGACGCGGCGATGAGCGCCTTGCTAGGAATGCAGCCCCAGTTCAGGCACACGCCGCCCCAGCTTTCCTTCTCCACGCAGAGGGTTTTCAGGCCGAGCTGGCCAAGGCGAATGGCCGCCACGTATCCGCCGGGGCCGCTTCCGATGACGATCGCGTCGTAGGTCTTGTCTGCCATGTGATTTCTCTAAGTCCGGGGTTGGTTCGATGAAAGGGGGGAGGCGCCGGTGAGCTGTGGCGCTTGAGAGTGAGGTGCGCGTTGAGAGTTGGGGGGCGCGTTAGGAGCAGAAGGGGGTGCGTGAGGCGTGGAGGGTGCGCGTAGAGAGTGAAGGGGGCGCGTAAAGAGTGAGGTGTGGGCGTGGAGGGTGCGCGTGAAGAGTGAGCGGTGCGCGTGAAGCGTGAAGGTTGAGGGGTGCGTGTGGAGAGTGAAGGGTGCGCGTGGAGAGTGAAGGGTGCGCGTGGAGAGTGAAGGGTGCGCGTGGAGAGTGAAGGGTGCGCGTGAAGAGTGAAGGGTGCGCTTCAGGAGTGAAGGTGTGTAAGGCGTACTGTGGGGGAGTGACGAGCGTTGTTCGCGGAGCGTTTGCTGCGCGCTAGTGAGACGGCGCGGGCTCGGCGGCCAGCATCTCTTCGCGCTGCTCTTTGAGGTGCCAGGGGAGCTCGCCGAAGACGTCGTCGAAGAGCGATGCGCGCTCCGGCGGGCCGGCCGCCTCGACGATCTTGATCGCCTCGGTGATCTCCGCCTGAATCTCCTCTTCCAAGGGCTCGCGCGCTTCGTCAGGAAGCAGTCCGCGGTCTTCGAGGTACGCTTCAAAGCGAAGGAGCGGATCCTTCTTTCGCCATTCGTCGACCTCCGCCTCGCTGCGGTACACGCTCGGGTCGTCGCTCGAGGAGTGGGCTCCGATCCGGTACGTGAGCGCTTCGATGAACGTTGGGCCACCGCCGCTTCGGGCGCGCTCGACGGCTTCGCCGATCACCTCGCGCAGTGCGATCACATCGTTGCCGTCGACGCGAATGCCCGGGACGCCGTAGGCCTTCGCCTTCACGGCAAAGGTCTCGCTCTTCGTTTGCTTGCTCGAAGGCACGCTGATGGCCCAGTGGTTGTTCTGGCAGATCATCACGCAGGGCGGCTTGTAAACGCCGGCGAAGTTCATCGCGACGTGAAAGTCCGGCTCGCTCGTCGCGCCGTCGCCAATGAAGCCGAGGGTGACGACATCCTTATGGCCCTTGATCTTCGCCGCCCAAGCTGCGCCCACCGCCTGCGGAAGCTGCGGGCCGAGGCAGCTCGACCAAGCGACCTGGTTTACCTCGCGGCCGGACATATGACTCGGCATCTGGCGGCCCTTGAGCACGTCCGCGGCGTTGCCATACACCTGCCCAAGCCACTTCGTGAGCGGAAAGCCGCGCACCAGCATGATCGCGTTCTCGCGAAGCGCCGGAAAGACCCAATCCTGGGGCTGCAGGCAGAAGGCCGCGGCCACGGGCGTCGCTTCCTGGCCCGTAATGGCGCCGAAGAAGCCGATCTTGCCCTGGCGCTGACGCTTCATCATGCGCTCGTCGAGAAGGCGCACCCGAAGCATGTGGCGATACATCGCGATCAGTGCGTCCGTGTCGAAGGACACGTCCTTTTCCCGCTCCGTCCCGAGAACCTGAATAAGGCCCAGCGCCGGGTCCTGAATCTCCGCCATCGCGCGCATACTATCGCCGTCCCGGCGCCGGTCAACGACTGCGAACACGAAGGTCGCTAGCGCCTAAAACCGGCCTTATTGGCCTGAAGTAACGACGCCGCCGTTCTGCACCCAGCCCGACGGAGTCCGGACGTAGACGACTCTCTGGTCGCAGCCGGTCGCTCCGATTTGATGTCGCGCTACCTTCTGGATGTAAATGCTGCGCCAAGGGCAGTTCAAATCGAACTGGGCTCGCTGAAGAACAGCTTCCGCGTGCCGTCGACTGATGCCGGGGCCGACGTTGGGGTGGTTAACGTGGGGCGCGCAAGCGCCCAGGGCTCCGAGGAAAAGAACGGCGATTACGAGCCTCATCACCGTCAGCGTGCAACGTCTAGAGCGCGAACACAACCGCGGCGTTCTCGGCCCCATCAGGAACCTTCCGCCAAGAATACCAGCAGGGCTTCGCCGCTGGCGCCGCGTACCGTGTATTCGAGCAGATCGCGGGGCTCGCCGGCTTCGATGCGCTCGATGGCTTCGCGCACGCCGGCGGGGCCGCGTCGAGCCAAGAGGAAGCGGACCATGGCGAGCGACTGCTGGTACGCGAGGCGCGCGCCTTGGGCGTCGTCGATGTCGATGAAGGCGCCTTCGAGCGAAGCGAAGGGGATCCAGAGGCGCCGCTGCACCATGCGCTGCCAGGCGGCGCGCGTGCCGGGCGGCGTCTCGCCTTCGAAGTGCTCCGCGAGGCCTTCGTTGAGCCAGACAGGAATAAAGCCGCGCACCTCGGCGAGCTGGGCGTGCGTCGCTTCGTGGCGTGCGGAGCGCAGGCCCGGTTCACGTCGAATCTGCTCGGCGCTCAGGTGCAGGACGCCGTCGTACACGCCGCCAGCCCAGGAAGGGGTGCACGTGGCCGCCTGCACATCGGCGGAGCTTTCGTAGACGACGGCCGTGAGCTGCTCGCGCGGGTCCTGGCCGAGCATGCGCGCGACGGAGCGCAGGATTTCGTCCACGGCCCGAAGAACGTTCTGCGCCGTGTCGTCGCCGAGCGAGCGCGGGTAGAGCAAGCGAACGCGGCGCCCTTCGAGGCGTGCGTGGCCGGATGAACGCTCGGCGCGCAGCGCGAGCAATTCGCTCCAGCGCCGCGTCGCCGCGTCGTTGGTGATCCCCGAGAGGTAGCTGTCGGCCGCTTCTTTCGCTTGCTCGAAGTCGCCGCGAAAGTTGTGATGCTCGGCAGCACGCAGTGCGTACGCCGGTTCGTCGGGCGCAAGCGCGTGCGCCTGCACGAACGCCGTCGCCGCGTCCCGCCGATAGCGTGCACGCTCCGACGCGATGCCGAGGAGGGCGTGAAGCAGCGGGTCGTTCCGATCGCGGGCGATCGCGCGCCGCGCCCATTCGATCGCCTTCAGCGGCGCATCGGACGCCTTCGCTGCAATGTGCGAAACGTAGTAGGCGCTCACCACGTCAAAGCCGTCTTGATCGGCGTCGAGAATGTTCGCTATCACGCGCGGCGGCAGCGAATCCGGGTCGCGCTGCATGGCGCCGAGGAGCGCACGAAGCGCGTCGCTCGCCTCGCGCCAAAGGCCCGGCGAGCGGTCGCGCAGCTCGGCGAGCCGCTCCTGGTAGAGCCCCCAAATCGACGGGCGGTTCACATCGCCGGAATCCCGAAGGTCCGCGCAGCGGTAGGGCGCCGGTGCCGAAGGCGGCGCCGGGCTCGGCGGCGCAGTAGGCGCGGCGCTCTGTTCGAACGCGGGCGCCGGCTCGCCCACTGCGATAGGCGCTACGTTTTCGGAGTCCATTGGCCCGTTCGGGGAACTGCGCTCAGGACGAGCGCTCGGCCCATTGAGTACGCCATAGGCAAGCGCGCCAAGGGCGGCCGCGAGCACCAGCGAGCCGATCCGCTTCATCCAGGAACGCATAGGGCGCCCCATGACTTACGCCAGGTCGCCTTGCTCGTCGCCGCTACGGGAGGCTGCTCGGAGCGCGACCAAGCAGCCCTGAGTTCTATCGTCGCTGTCGGAGCGCGACGAGGCCCAGCAGCATCAGAAGCAGTGCTCCGCCGCCGCCCGCACCAGGCGCGCTCGTTGCGCAGAGCGCGCCGCCGGCCAAGCCGCCAACCGTGGGAGCACCATTGCCCTCCGGATCGAGGTAGTCGGGCGTTCCGTCGCCGTCCTCGTCTTGCGCGTCGCCGGGATCGCCGTCTCCGTTCGGGTCGGGGTTCTCTTCCGCCGTCGGCACGTCATCACCATCGTCGTCGGGATCGAGGTAGTCGGGAATGCCGTCTTCGTCCGTATCCCGCGCGTCGTTCGGCGCACCGTCGCCGTCGTCGTCGGGCGCTTCGAAGCGAGTAAAGACGCCGTCTCCATCGTCGTCCACGTCGAGGTAGTCGGGCGTGCCGTCTTCGTCCGAGTCCTGCGCGTCGGTGACGTCGAAGTTGCCGTCCGGATCGGGGTTTTCGTTGGCCGTCAGCAGGCCGTCGCCATCGTCGTCCGTGTCGCGGTCGTCGAAGATGCCGTCGCCGTCCGTGTCCATGCGCGTCATGCCTTCGCCGAGCTCGTCCATCGTCGGCACGCCGTCGTTGTCGTCGTCCGGGTCGTTGAAGTCGGGCATGCCGTCGCCGTCTGAGTCCGGGCAGGTTTCGGGCATGAGGATGTTGCCTGGCTGCGGGCATTCGGTCGCCGTCGGAATGCCGTCCATGTCGTCGTCGAGAAGCGTTTCCTCGAGGCGGCAGAAGAGGCAGCCGTCGCCGGCAAGCGTGTTGCCGTCGTCGCACTCTTCCCAACTGTTCACGCCCTTCCAGTTGCTGCGCTGGCCGTCGCCGCAAACGTCGAGGTAGTCGGGTAGCCCGTCGCCGTCCGTGTCCGGGCAGCTCGCATTCTCCGGGCACTCAGCGATCGTGTTGATGCCGTCGTCGTCGTCGTCCACGTCGAGGTAGTCGGGCGTTCCGTCGCCGTCCGTGTCTTCGTCCGCAGGGAAGCCATTGCCGTCGTAGTCTTCGTCGGCGGTCGGAATGCCGTCGTTGTCGTCATCCGGGTCGTCGAAGTCGGGCATGCCGTCGCCGTCCGAGTCCGGGCAGGACGCGGGCGCGCTCGGGTCGGCGCATTCCACCCGATCGGGAACGCCGTCCATGTCCGTGTCGGCGCTCGGTACGTCGACGTCCAAGTAGTCGGGCTGATCGTCGCCGTCGCCGTCCGCGGCGGCGCAGTCGTCGCCGCACTCCGCAGCCGTGACAACTCCGTCGCCGTCGTCGTCGATGTCGCGCCAGTCGGCCGGTGCATCGCCGTCGCGGTCGGGCAGGGGCGCTTCGGTACCGCCCCGGGCGCCGTCGAAGGCGTCGTCGAGACCGTTCACGTTGGCATCGGCGCCCGACGCGATCACGTCCGGTGCTCCGTCAAAGTTCGCGTCGTGGCCTTCGGTCCGATCGGGCACGCCGTCGTTGTCCGAGTCGAGATCGAGACGGTCCGGCGTTCCGTCGCCGTCCGTATCGGCGCAGCTATCGCCTGTCTCGCACTCGGCCGCATCGCGAATGCCATCGCCATCGCTGTCCAGGTCGAGGTGGTTCGACAGGCCATCGTCGTCCGCATCGCATCGGTCCGGCGTCGCGCACTCGACGCGCGTCGGCACTCCGTCGTCGTCGTCGTCGTCGTCCTGGAAGTCAGGCGTTCCGTCGCCGTCTGAGTCGGGGCACGCATCCGGCGGACCGCCGCACTCGACCGAGTCGGTGATACCGTCGCCGTCCGTATCGGGATCGGCGGGGTCGACATCCAGGTAGTCGGGCGCGCCGTCGCCGTCCATGTCGGGGCAGGGCGACATGGCGCATTCGGCGGCGCTTACGGCGCCGTCGCCGTCGTCGTCCACGTCCAGGAAGTCTGGGACGCCGTCGCCGTCGAAGTCCTGGCGCGGCGCCGCCGTTCCAGCCTCACCGGTGTCGAAGGCTTCGTCGAGTCCGTCACCGTCTTCATCGCGACCCGTTGGCGTACGGTCCGCCACGCCGTCGAAGTCCTCGTCGTGGCCTTCGATCGCATCAACGATCCCGTCGCTGTCCGAGTCGAGGTCGAGGTGGTTCGACGACCCGTCGCCGTCGACGTCGTCGCAGCGAACCGGCTCCGGGCACTCGCGCTTGTCCATGATGCCGTCGCCGTCCGAGTCGATGTCGAGGTAGTTCGGGCGACCGTCCGTGTCGAAGTCCGGGGCAGCGAGGGTCGACGCAATCGGCGCCGGGTTCGATGGCTCGGGATCGAAGGCGTCGTCGATTCCGTCGCTGTCCGAGTCTTCGCCCGTGGGCACCACGTTCGGGAAGCCGTCGAGGTCCGAATCGTAGGCCTCAAAGGTGTCCGGCAGCGCATCACCGTCGCTGTCGACGTCGAGGAAATCCGGGATTTCGTCCCCTTCTGAATCCTGCGCCGCCGCTGGGGTGCCGCCGCTATCCTCGTCGTACGCGTCCTGCAGGCCGTCCATGTCGGCGTCGACGAACGCCGCCGGAACGGGCGTGTCCGCGACCCCGTCGCCGTTGGCGTCGTGTCCTTCAATCGTGTCGGGAATGCCGTCGCCGTCCGAATCGAGGTCAAGATGATCGGGAATGCCGTCCTGATCCTGGTCAACGCTGCTCGGTAGTACATCGCACCGTGAATCGTCGTCCTCGTTGATGCATCCCACCTTATCGGGATCGGCGTAGGCGGGCACTCCGTCACCGTCTGCGTCAAAGGAAAGGTCGCGCCCGCGGCCTTCGACCTCGTCGGGAATGCCGTCGTTGTCGTCGTCGAGGTCCTCGCGATCGGGAATGCCGTCCATATCGCTGTCGATGCCGCGGCACGTACCGGCGTCGCTGCAGGTACCGCCACCGCGGCAGTCCTCGTCGATCAAGCACTCGACGCATATGCCGCCCGCGACGCGCTCGTCGCACATGGTGGCGGGCACGCGGCAGCCTCGGTCGATGCCGTCGCTGGTGTCCGCGCACGTGATGCAGCTGTTGGCTGCTTCATCGCAGACGCCTGTGGCGCAGTCGCCGTCGCCCAAACACTCCACGCAGCTCGTGCCCGGCGTCCCCGGGCCCGCGCCAGCGCAAATCGGAAGCATCGCGTCGTCACAGCCGCTATCCGGCGTGCCGTCCGAGTCGAGGCAGACCACGCAGGTCATGGAAGCGGCGTCGCACACGTCGCTGCCGGGGCAGTCGGCGTCCGTCATGCAGCCGCCTTCGCAGATGTTCGTGGCGCCGCAGGTTTCGGCGCCGGGGCAGTCGCCGTCGACCAAGCACTCGACGCAGCTCGTGCCCGCCGTACCGGCGCCGCTCGTACGGGCGCAGAAGGGCAGGGCGGCGTCCGTGCACCCGCTATCGGGCGTGCCAGGCGAGTCCAGGCAAATGACGCAGGTCGTGGCCGCCGTATCGCACACTTCGCCGCCCTCGCAGTCGTCGTCGCTATCGCAGCCGATGCAAACGCCTTCTGCGCTGCACACTTCGTCGCCGCCGCAGTCGGAGTTCACGCCGCACTCCACGCAGACAAGCGCTGCACCGCTCGTGCTGCAGACGGGCGTCGCGCCCATACAGCCCTGGTCCATCGCCAACGTATCGTCGTCGCAGAGCACACACATCGAAACGCCGGCGGTCTTCACGCAGGCCGCGGCGCCCGCGCTGCACCCTTGGTCGATGCCCATGCCAACCAATGTGTCGTCACAGATCTGGCAGGTGCCATCGGCGTCGCAGAGATTGCTGTCGCAGCGGTCATCGCCCGTGCATCCAATGCCGATGCCGAGAAGGCAGGCGTTGCTGCAGGCGTCGCCATCGACGGTGTTGCCGTCGTCGCACGCTTCGCTGCCCCGCACGTAGGCGTCGCCGCAGCTTTCGAGCCAGTCCGGCGTTCCATCATCGTCTTCGTCGCGGAAGGCTGCGAAGGGCGTGGTGATGGGCGCTCCGCCGCCGTCTGGATCAAACGCGTCGTCGATGCCGTCACCATCCGCGTCGGCGCCGGCTTCGCCGACCTCGGCGCCGTTGAGGGCGCCGCTGCCGTCCGCATCGAAGGCCTCGACGCTGTCGAGCAGGCCATCGCCTTCGCTGTCGAGATCCAGATAGTCCGGGTCTCCGCCGTCCGTTGCGGGCGGAGCGGCCGCAAGGTTGCCGGCGTTGCATCGACCCTGACGGTCCACGGATGCACATGCATCCGGCACACCGTCGCCGTTTGCATCTCTCAGCCCAGCTTCAAGGCTGTCCGTGATGCCGTCGCCGTCGCTGTCGCGGTCGAGGTAGTCGGGGGCAACGGCGTCCGTCGAAGTCGCCATCACGAGCATCGCAAAGGCGTTCGGATCGGCGGGCGACGCGTCGGCGTCGTCGATCAACCCGTCGCCGTCCGTGTCCGTCGTGTCGTCAGGAAGGCCGTCGAAGTTGGCGTCGAGCCCGGCGCCGCTTTCGATCGTGTCGAAGAGACCGTCTCCATCGCTGTCGAGGTCGAGGTGTTTCGGCAGTCCATCCTGGTCGACGTCGACGGCGAC
>JBCCRV010000082.1:0-15778 GCA_039201085.1 Myxococcota bacterium
CAAATGGCTTTGCCCTTCTTCGGAGCGTTGTGAAGGTCGGTGTAGGCTTTACGGCGGCTCATCGGTGGCACCCCGAGCAATTTTCCGGCGGGTTTACGGCGGCGGCGTGCATGGATTCGTTCTCCATCCAGGCCTCATCGGGCTCCCAACCCATGGTCGTGATTTCTTCGACGGGTCGAAGGTTCGGCCCGGGGTTTCGGTGGCACTCAAGGCACCACTGCATCGCGATCGGCTCGACAACACCGACGACTTCCGCCTGGTCGATGCGGCCATGGCAGCTCTCACATCCGATGGCCACGCGGTCCCCGTTTTCCGCTTCGGCACCGTAGAGGTGGGTCGAGTGGTTGAAGTAGGAGTGGTCTGGAATCTTGTGCACCCGCACCCACTCGATCGACTCGCCGCTGGCCCAGCTCTGCCGTACGGGTTCGAGTTTCGCCGACTCGGTGTACACAACGTTGTGGCAACCCATGCAGGTCTGGGTGGGCGGCACCATCGCGTGCGCCGAGTCTTCGACGTTGGCGTGGCAGTAGCGGCAGTCCATGCCCAGCTCACCCGCATGCAAACGGTGGCTGTAGGGCACGGGCTGCTCGGGCGAGTAGCCGACTTGGAGGTGACTCGGCGAGGCGTAGTACCAGATGCCGAGCGTTAGGGCACCACCTGCCGTCAGCGCGGCACCGGCCAGCGCAATGGGCAAGAGGTTTAATTGCCGGGGAAAAATCTGCATAGTGCTTCGGGGGCTAGGAAATGCCTTGGCCGGCGCCCTTTTACGGGGTCCGGCGTCTAGGGACAAGTGCGCAGTGCTAGAGGTCGCCTAAGAGCGCCTCCACTTCATCTTGGTGAACGGGACAATTGCGTGTGATCCAGAGGACTTGCGTGCCTCCGTCGTCGGCTGGTGCGGCATGCCTCAGAACGTCCGCGGTGGCACGGGAGGGATCGCCGGCATTTGCGTGGTTTTGTGCCAAGTTGGCGCGAATCGCGACGAGCGCTCCTTGATGCACTTCAAAGCGGGCACTTCGAACGGCCGAATCCCCTGCCGGCTCCCAATCGAGGAGCACGGTGCCCTCCTCCGTCGCGGAGGTTTGCCAGCGGCCGTCCACACCGCTTGCGGGAAAGCGCGCCCGCACTTCGGAAGCCGTCATGCCCAGCTCAACCCGGTCAAAACGGTCGATCGGCGCGTCCTGAAGGGACCAAGCCAGCGCGCCGGCGACGGGAAGGCTTAACAGCGCCGCCACCGTCGCGGCGCGACGCAAGAGCGCACTCGGCTTCGTCGCCGTGTTTCCCATTAGCCGCGGGCTAGGTCCTGGCCTAGAAGGGGTCAAGCCGACGGCCGCGTCAGGCTGGGTCCGCCAGGGGTGGTGCGCAAGGCCCCATTCGGCCACCGACGTCCCTTCAGCGGCCAAGTGGCGGAATATGACGTCACCTTCGCCGAGGTTTCGTATGCTTTCGCCGTGGTGCATCCGCCCGCCCCAAAAAAGCGCCTCGGCGAATTCGAGCTGATCGATCGGCTCGCCGTGGGCGGGATGGCGGAACTCTACCGGGCGCGTGCTCCCGGCAGCGCGGGCGAAGGGCGCACCGTCGTGATCAAGCGCATGCTGCCGCACATCGCCGCCGAGTCGCGCGGTCCGGTGATGTTCGAAGAAGAAGCACGGCTCAGCGCGCGGGTCCTTCACCCGAACGTCGTCGAGCTGCTCGGTTCGGGCAACGACGACGGAACGCCTTACCTGGTCCTCGAATACGTCCCCGGCTGCGACCTCTGGCGTCTGATGCGTTGGCTGCGCCAGCAGCGAAAGTCGCTGGGCGTCGAGCTCAGCGTGCACATCGCTCTTTCGTTGCTTCATGCCCTCGAAGCGGTCCATACGGCGACGGACGAAGACGGTGAACCGCTTCAGATCGTGCACCGGGATGTAAGCCCCTCCAACATACTGCTCTCCGTGCACGGGGGCGTGAAGCTCGGCGACTTCGGCATTGCCCGCGCCAAGCTCGACGGATTGAGCCAATCGTCCCGTGCGAAAGGCAAGCTCGGCTACCTCTCGCCGGAGCAGGTCACGGGCGGCGCCGTCGACCAGCGCGCGGATATCTTTGCGGCGGCCGTCGTCGCCGCAGAGCTTCTCCTGGGGCGCGAGCTCTTCTCCGGCGGCTCGGAGCTCGCCGTGCTCCTCGCGATACGGGACGGCAGCATCGCACCGTTTCTCGCCCTCCCCCTCGACGAAGAGCTCAAGTCCGCGATCGCCGAGGCCCTTCGACCGACGCCGGCCGATCGCATCGACACCGCTTCAAGCCTCGCGGCTAGGCTGGCCGCCTTCGGACCAAACGACGCAGCGGGCGCAACGCGCGAACTCGCGGGACTCGTGCGAATGGCGGCCGGCGCGATTGCGGCGAACGCCCCGGCGACCACGCAGCCGGGCGAAGTACGCGAGGCCACGCCCGTGCACCCGAGCGCGACGGGCCAGGCGACGCCGCGCATTTCGAACTTTCCCGTCGCGCGGGATGAGGACCTGCCCACGGTTACCTACGACGTGTACATCGACGACGAACGGCACGGTCCGTGGCCGTTCGCCCAGCTCGTCGAAGCGCTGACCACCGGCAAGGTCGGCGCCGGCGACCGGGTGAGCATCGGAGGCGCACCGGCGCGGCGCGTGCGTGACCTTCCGATGCTCCTTCGCCATCTGCCCATGGCGACCCTCACGCCGCTGACGATGGATGCACGCGTCGCGCAAGAGCCCGACATTCGGCGCAACTTCGACGGGGGCGGGTTCGCCAAGGGCCTGGCGGAAACGGCGGCCGCAACGGACACGGGCCTCTGGCTTTGTGAGCAAGGCGGCGCCCGCAAGGAGGTCTACGTTCAGAGCGGCGTACCCGAGTTCGTGGGCAGCAACCTCGCCGGCGAGATGCTTGGTGAGTTTCTCGTCGCACGCGGCGTGATCAACCGCGGCGAACTCGACATGGCCCTCGCGGTCCTGCCGCGCTTTGACGGCCGTCTGGGCGATACGCTCGTCAGCTTGGGCCTCGTGCAGCCAGTGCACCTCTTTCAGCACATCGCCGCGCAGGTCCGCGAAAAGATCCTCGACCTCTTTACGTGGAGTGCGGGGAGCGCCGAGTTCTACCGCGGCGTGCCCTCACCGCCGAGCCGCTTTCCCCTGGCCATCGACGTTTGGGACCTCCTCGATGAAGGCGCCGGTCGACGCCTCGCCCAAGGATTGGAGGAGAAGCGTTTCGCGTCCCACATGATGGACTCGCTCGTTTCAGCGAAGCAGCTCCCTTCGCACGCGAAAAACCTTCCTGCGTCGATGGAAGAACTGCTGCTCTTTACGCGCCAGCCGAAGGCGCTGCTCGACGTCGTCGACATGTTCGCCGTCGATCGGGACGAAGGTCGCGCGTACCGGCTCGTGCTTCTTGCGCTCATGCTCGACCTGATCGCGTGGACGTGAGCGTGTTTGCTCACGCCTACATGACGCAGTTCGTGGTCATTCGCACCGTAGCGGACGAGTTCGAACTCGTTCACGCGTACACGATGTAGTCCGCGGCCTTTCGCACGCCGTAGAGGACGAGTTCGATCTCGCGGGCGATGCGTGCGCGCTCGTCAGGGTCGTCGCACTCGACGGACACGCGGTTGCCCGGCCCCGGTGTGGCACTCACGTCGAGCTCGGGAAAGCGCTGCGCGAGCGCTCTGCGTACCCGCTGGCAGAAGGCGCTCACGGTCGCGTCGACGTCGATACCGAAGTTGGCGCCAGCGAGCGCTTCGCCGTCGACGACAATGTGCGCGCGCGCGCTCATGCGTAGTGCGCGTTCATCAGCGCACTCAACGCCTCGCGAACGCTTCGATCTTCGTAGCCAAGTTCGAGCAGGCGCTTGTAGGCGGGCTCCGCCGTGGCGCGATCTTCGATCGGCGAATCGTCGTCGCTGGCCAGGCGAAGGACGTCGGCGGCGACGCTACGAATGCGGTCGCGACGCTCGACGAAGTACGCTTCTTCAAGGGCATCGATATGGGCCTCAAAGACCGTCCCGTAGTCCATCTCTTCACCGGGGTGATCGAGGGCCCAGGCCGCTACCTGACCCATGATTTCGCCGCGAAAGGCCTCGCCCTTATCGACCCCCAGAATCGACTCAACGCGCTCCATGAGCGCTGCGTCCGGCTCTTCCATATCGCCCGTGAGGGGGTTGCGAAGACGTTCGCCCTTCATCGCGTGGGACACGTGGTTCACGTACTGGTCAAAGAGACCCAAGTATTGGCTCTCGTCGATGAGCCCGGACGCGCTTCGAAGCTCATCGTCTACGCGCTCGAGCCAGCGCCGGCGTACGACGCCAATCGCGGCGCGTGCGTCGTGGTAGTCGCCGTCCGGTTCGAGCTTGAGAAAGACGTAGTCGTCGCGGCGACTGAAACGATCGAGTTCCGCAAACACGCCCTCTGGCGTGAGCGCATCGTTTCCGGCAGCCCCGTGCAGAATGCCGCGCATCTCACGCGGCGACGCGCCAAAGAGCCCTTCGTAGTCCATCGCCGCGGCTTGCTCGCCGTAGAGCGCCCCCGCCTCACGGGCCAGGAGCTTTGCTTCGTCCGCGTCGAAGCGCCGCGGCACCCGACCGAGCGTGTACAGGTCTGCCTTTTCGATCGGCGTGAGCGACGCGCCGAGGGCGCCCAAGGCGCTGTCGTCGTGCCGTTCCTTGCGCGCGCGCCGCAAACGCGTGAGCACGGCCCAGAGGGCCGCAACGTACGTGGCGTGCGGCGCGACATGAACCCGAAGCTGCGGCACGATTTGCGCGTCGTAGATGCCTTGCTCCTGCGCGTAGTTGCGAAGGTAGGGAACGCGTACGGGACGAAGGCGGCCGCGAAACGAGTGGTACTCGGGGTGGTCCTGAAAGGCCTTGAGGTGCATCTCGTTCGACGACGCGATCAGCACCGAGTTGAGCTGCATGTTGGTGAGCGGCAGCGCGATTTCGCCCGTCTCGATCGCCGTGAGCAAGTACTTCCACGCGTCGAGGGGACGCTTGAGCAGGTCGGAGAACTCGATGATGCCGCCGGCGCCATCGACGAGTTCACCGTAGCTCTCGAAGAGCGTCGTCGCCGAAAGGGATGCGGGCAGAGACGCCAGACTCCGGTCCGCGGTGATCTGCCGTTCACGCGCGTCGACGGCCATTTGCGGACCGATGGTGACGGCACCGGTTCGGTAGCGCCGCGAAATGAACACGCGCTCGACCTGAACGTGCGCAAGAACCCGCGAAAGGTCACCCCGGTACGCCGTCAAGAGCGCGTCAAAGATCTGCCGATTCTTGTGGCTTAGGTCACCGTTCCACAGCAAGTCTGGCGGCGAGTCGATGCCCATGCGCTCCAAGAGTGTGCGACGTTCCTCAAGGGGCAGAAGGAGCAGCGGATGCTCGCGCTGTTCGCTGGGGAGCTTCGCGTCGATGCGCTCCTCCGGCAGGTGCGCAAACGTCTCGCCAGGCGCAGCGCTCTTGACGGTGGAAAAGCCGATACCGCCCGTCGATCCGTCGCCACGGGGAAAGATCCATGAAAAGCGGTAGGCAACGCCTTCGGCCAGCGTGCTGAAATGCTCCAGACCGGCAATGAGGCACGCCGCCATCGTCGACTTCGCACTGCCGTTCGGGCCGTGAAGAAGCAGCAGTCGGTTCACCTGACCTTCGCGCTCAAAATCATGCAGCGCACGCACGAGTTCGGCCTGCACCTCTTCGTGCCCGACGAGCCGTTCGTTCTTGCGCCCTTCCGACTCGGCGAAGGGAAGGTCGAAAATGCGGTAGCGGGTGATGTTGCCCCACGGACGCTCGACGCTGTCTTCGCCGTAGTGCCGGATCGCATCGAGCAGGTAGCGCGCCGCGTCGCGGCAATAGCGCCTAGGCTCCGCCTGAACCGCCTCAAGGTACTCGGAAAAACTCAGCACGCGCCGGGCGGCGTCGAAGCGCGTTCGCACGGCAGCTTGGGCGCTCGCGAGAAGGTCGGTCGCCCCTTCCGATGGCTGCTTCGTCGACGTCATGGCCCGAGGATACCCTTGGGCGCACGGAAAGAACCGAGCTTTCTCGACCTAGGGGACGGGCCCGAGCCCGCAAAACAGGAACGGCGCGCGCGCGATTCCTCAGTTCGTGCAGCGGTCCTGATCCTCCGGCATGCAGAGGTCGAGCGGCCCGGTGCACACGTAGCCGGCGGGGCAGGCCGCCGTGCCACAGTCTTGGCCCATCGGCGTTCCGTGGTTGTCGCGGTAGGTGGTCCCGTTGATCGTGAAGGTCTGGCATCCTGAGGGCGCCGATGGCGCAGGCTGCGTCGAGGTCGAGGGCCCCTGGCCTTGGCGCTGGCGCGACGCGCCGGCTCCGGCGGCCGCGCCTACGGCCGCCGCGCCGACGATTCCCGCGCCAACGGCGGCGCGGCGGCGCCGACGAGCGCGGCGGCGGGCTCGGCGCGAGCGGCGCTGTGCGGGCTGCGCCGCGGGAGCGGGAGCGACGGCGGGGGCAGGAGCCACGGTCACCGTCGTCTGCACCGGAGTCGCGGGATGCACGTTTGCGGGTGCAGTGGCCACCACGGGTTGCGCTTGGGGCCGGGAGGGATCGTCGATCGCAACGACGCGGTCACCGGAAAAGCTCACGCGAACTTGGCCCCGTTCACCCCAGTAGGTCCACGTGGGCTGCTCCAGCGTAGGCGTACGGTGCTCGGGCGGATAGCCGAGGGCGAGCACGACGGCCTCGCGGCTCATGCCGGGGAGCACGGCACCAAGGCGAATGCCTTCCTGCTCGAGTGGCGCGTAGCGGCCTATATCCGGACACGTCGCGCCAAAGTAGCGCCGCACGTGGTCCTCGACGTCCCGGCGCGTGCTGCGATGAAGCACATAGCGGTAGCGGGCGCCCGTCGTGGCGTCCTCAAAGCGAATCTCCCGGGAGCGAACGCGCGTCAGGCGAACGCGGGTGCAGACCGGAAGGGGCGTGGTTCCGCGCCACCCGAGCACGCTCGTCATCGTGCCCCGGGCGTTGGGGCGAAGGTTGGTGAGAAGGTAGAGCTCTTGCTCCGTATCGACGACATAGCGCTGGGCGCAGCCCACACCGCTCAGCGCCAGGGCCGCGAAGAGAAGGGAAAGACCGAAGCCACGTGGAGCGACGGCGACACGACGGGGGTTGGGCGGCTGCATACCGGAACGTTACGCAGCTCGCGTGCCGAGAACAAGACGGCCTGGATTGCGCGGCTTTCGTGGGCCTTTGTTCGGGGTGTCGCAAGTGGGTGGTGCGATGTCGCGCGGTTTCGCGACGGGAAGGCACACGCGCTCACGCTCAGTGGACACGCTCGTTCGAATTGGGCGCGCGGCCACTCTCAAGGCGTAGGTGCGCCATCGCACTCCGGTTCGCTCGCGTTAGTCAGGTCGGTCGGCTATGGGCGAGAGGACTGGCGCGCGGTAGCGTCTCGCCGCGGGGGAACGCGGTCGCTCCCAGTCGCTCCCCGAGCGTACGCAAGCGAAGTCGGGTCAGTTCGCGACGGCGAGGCGCAATCCAACGGTCTGGGTGACGGGGACGCAGGAGGACGGGTTGCAAACGGCGAACTCGACTTCGGCCGAGAGCGCGTGCTCGCCGGCGGCTGTCGGCGTCAGCGGCACATCCACGCGCGCTCCGTCTTCCGAGAAACTTGCGGCGTCGTCCTTCGTTAGGTCGGACTTGGGGAGGTCGAGGGCGTCCACGTGCGCAACCCGCACGTTGAAACCGAAGTCTTCGTTGAGGTGCCAGCCGTTCTGGCCCTGGGCCGATAGCGTGAGCTGGGCGAGCTGGCCCGAGCGGTATTCGCCGGCTGGGCTCAGTTCGAGCACGTAGCTCTCCGCTTCGGCGCGCGGTTGGGCGCTCTCGTCCGGACCAGCGGGAGCTTCCGGCTCCACGTTGGGTTCAGCGGCGCCCGAACCCTCTGCGCTTGCGGGCTGCTCGCGCGGTGATTCGGTTGGCGATTCATCGCCCGAACAAGCCAAGGCCAAGAGCAAGGTCACGATCGATACGGTGCGCATGGCCCGAACATAGGCCGCACGCCCCGCCGCCGCCAGCGCCGACAGGCGCCCATCGCGCAAGTACGGTGCGGCGTTCGTCGCACACGAGCAATGACGGTGCGCTCCGGTCATGGTGGGCGCGCAGGGCTAGCGAACGGACACGAGAAGCCGGGGCCGAAGGGTCGCGTCGGCCGCTCCCGGCGTGGCCAAGCGCCAACCTGGCGCTGGGCCCTCCGCCGCGATCGACAGGCTGAGTCGGGGTACGCCGCGCACGGGGAGCAGGTCGGAAACGTCGAGTCGCTGCGGGTTCTGCCAGCTCACCGTTCGCTGCACCCGTCCACCCGTCGGGCCGGGAAGGCGCCCGGCGCGGACGCGCTCGAAATGCCCCACGGCCCTCGCCTCAAGCTTCATCACGTTGCCGAAGGTGCTGTCCGGTGCGGGATGAAGCACGAGGACCGCAGAGCTTGCGCCGACGGGAAGCGGGAACGAAAGGTACATCCGCTCGCCGCCGTCGCTGACCTGGAGTTCTTCGCGATGCTCGCCGTCGTTCAGCCCCCAGCGATCGGCGACCACGATCGAACGGCGAGGAAGTGGCGTGTCTTCCTCCGCCTCGCCCTCGCTCCCGGCCGTGGGCACGGCCTCGCACTCGCCCGCAAGACCGCAGACGGAACCTTCGCCGCAGCGGTCCGGTTGGCAGGGCGGACGGCAGGCCGCGAGGGTCAGCACAACCAGCAGAACGGGACGCACACGTGCTTGTACCACGTTCGGGTAAGCGCCCGGAGCTCGCGGTCTTCGCGGCGCCTTTCCCTTGAAGCAAGGCCATCGTGAGCGTACTCATGGGAAGTGAAACGCACGCGCCGGATAGGCCGCTACCACCTCACGGGGCGCGTCGCCTCCGGGGGCATGGCGGAGGTCTACCGCGCGTTCACCTTTGGCCCCGACGGCATGCGACACGACGTGGCGGTCAAGCGTTTGCTGCCGCACTACGTCGCCGATGAGGCCTTTGTGACGATGCTCGTCGACGAGTACCGCATCGTCAGCCGTATCGACCATGCGAACGTGGCGCGTGTGTTCGAGCTGGCCGAAGTCGAAGACGAGCTTCTTATCGCCATGGAATACGTCGACGGCAAGGACATGCGAACCACGGCGGAACGCGCCATGAACGTGGGCTCGCCGCTCAGTCTCGCCGACAGCGCCTACCTCTTGGCGCGGGCCTTGGAAGGCCTGCACGAGGCGCACGAAGCCCGCGACGAGCAGGGGCGGCGGCTGGGCGTGGTGCACCGCGACATGAGCCCGTCCAACGTGCTCGTCGGCTACAACGGCGACGTCAAGATCTGCGACTTTGGCATCGCCAAAGCACGCAGCAGCCGCACGCGCACGCGCGCCGGAGTGATCAAGGGCAAGGTGAAGTACATGTCGCCGGAGCAGGCGATGGGCTCGCGCCTCGACCAGCGAAGCGACGTGTTCAGCGCGGGAACGATGCTTTACGAGCTTTGCACCGGGAGCTCGCCCTTTGTGGCCGACAACGAAATCGATCTCATCTTCGCCGTGCGGGATGCGGATCCGCCCAATCCGCGGCACATCAACGGCGCAATTCCCGAAGACCTGGCGCGCATTCTTCGCCGCGCGATGGCGAAGGAACGAAAAGACCGCTACGCGTCCGCCCTCGACTTTCGCGATGCGCTCGAAGGTTTTCTGGAACGGAACGCACCGGAGTATCGCCGCAGCAGCCTGGCGCGCTTCATGAAGCACTTATGGAAGCGGGAGATCGAAAGCGACCTTCGCATGCTGGAAGAAGTGGCCCTCGACCTGAGCGATGCCTCGCCCGAATACGGACGAAACCTCATCGCTGACGCCTTGCCCGCCGATGCTCCCTTTACCGGCTTCTCCGCTCGCCCCGATTCGAAGGCAGGTTGAGCTCCGAAGGAAATTCGAAGGCCGCCTCTGCGGAACGCCGCGCAAAGCTGAAAACGCGTGGGCGTTCCGCCACGTACTCACCGTCACCAGGCGCTATTCGTGTTCGTGTACGATCACGCGTCCCCGGGAGGGGCGCTGCACGCCACGCCGGCGCTCGGCGAGGTAGACGACGCGCGCCATTACGCCATCGGAGGCGGGCGCCAGGTGCCAGCGAGGCCGAACTTGGCCGTCTTCGAGGGCCCATTTCATGAACAACACCATGGGCGTTCGCTGAATCCGAGTCTGGTTGCTCGACACGCTCGCGTAGCCGCCTTGGTCCTCCCGCACCGTGAGCAACAAGCTCTCGGGCAAGGTCCCGAGGATCTTCTGGGCTTCTTCGACAATGAGGCGGTAGGTGGTCCGCCCCTCGGGGTCGATGTCCGTGCGCAAGGTCGGCACGCTCACCTCGTAGATGAGGTCCGCCGTACGCACGCGGCGGTCGAGGTCGTCGGCCCACTGCTCGCGCCATCGGCCTTCGAGGATTTCGGGGTCGTCGACGAAATCCACGCCGTTCTCGTAGGAACTTTCAAGCTCCGCCGGAAGCGGCTCGGCCTCCACCGGGCGCTCGGGAGGCGGCGGCGAACCGCAAGCGCTGAGGACGAGGGCGGCCAGAAATAAGCGCATGGTCATATTTTTAGGGCGTCCCGGAGCATCGGCAACGCGCCTTCGGTACGCATTGGTCGCGCCAATCGATCGCCGTGAAGGTCACGTGGGGTCGTCAGGCGCCAAATCGAGTGTCGACCCGAGCGCATCGTAATGCGCATCGAGCGCTTCGAACCTCACAGGCTCGCCGCCCTGCCGGCGGGCCTCCCAGAGCCGGGCCATGTCCCACGGTATCGGGGCTTCGTAGTCCGCATCACCACTCCCGTTCGGATGGGCGATGCGCAGGGCCTGCGCGTGAAGCGCATGCCGAGGGTGGCCGAGCGCTTTCAAAAGCGCGTCGCTTCGCTCGCCTTCCATGTAGTCGATGAAGGCTTTGCTGCCGCGCGGTCCGTAGAGCTTGTCGCCGACGATCGGGTGACCGATGTGCGCAAGGTGAACGCGGAGCTGATGCTGGCGACCGGTGTGCGGATGGAGCTGCACCAACGTGGCGCTCTGGCTGCGCTCGAGCACCTCGTAGCGGGTTTTGGACGGTAGCGCGCCCTCACGCACTTCCATCATGATGTGAAGACCCTGCTGGACGTTGCCGAGGGGCGCGTCGATCTCGCCCTCATCGGCGTTCATGCGCCCTTCCACGATCGCGACGTAGCGTTTCTTCACCCGGCGCTTTTCGAACGCCGTTTTCAGCGCCACCTCCGCCTGCGTCGTCCATCCACACACGACCAAGCCGCTCGTTTCGCGGTCGAGCCGATGGGCAAACTGGGGCGTGCGTTCGGGGTAGCGCGACTGAAGGAGGAAGCTCAGCGTGTTTCGGTAGTAGGTGGCCGTCGGATGCATCGGCAAGCCCGGCGCTTTGTCGATCGCAAGCACGTGCGCGTCTTCGTGAAGCACGTCGAAATGAAGCGGTACCTTCGGCTCGTCGAGCGCCGGGCGCACGATGAGCACGACCTCGCCTGCGCGCACGCGCTCGCTGGGGCGGCGCGGTTTGCCGCTCGCGTGAAAGGCGCAGTTGCGCACGACGCGCGTGGCTCGGGTCCGGGAAAGACGCGGAATGCGGTTTTGCACGAAACGGTCGAGCCGCATGCCCGCGTGCTCGCGCGCCACGTCGAAGGTGAGCACGATGTCGTCGTCCTTGCACCAGGTCGGTCGGGGCGGGGACTTCACGCTTCGACCCTCATCGTACAGTGACCACGGCGCATTTGCAGCCACCGCATCGAGCGACGACCTGGCGATGTAAGCACATCCGAGCCGAAGGCACGAGGCGACGCCGCACTTCGGCGTCCGTTCAGTTCGCGTCGAGGCGGCCATGGCGAATCACCGGCGAAGCGCCCGCGAGTGGATTTCCCTCGCGCCGCCTGCTGTACTCGCTGCGTGAAGCGCTCCACCGATGTGTCTGGCTTGCTCGTCGGTGTGGTGGCGTCCTGCATGCTCTTCGTAAGCAGCCCTCCCCTCCCCGCTGCGCCCCCGCCGCCTGCGCCGCGCACCGTTCGAATCGTGTCGCAGGGCGTGCCGGTCCCGTTCGCAGAACTCATCGGAAGCGAGTGGATCGCGCGCGCCGACCGCCGGGGTGAAGCCCCCTGGCCCGACGACGAAGGCGCCCTCGTCCGCGCCGAGGGACACGCGGAAATGCAGCTGGCCCCGGGCATGACGCGCGTGGATCTTCCGCGCGAAGCGATCGTCGCCGGCACGGTGCGTCGAAGCGACGGAGCCCCCCTCGGAGGCGCCACGATCGAGGTCGTCTCGGCGATCGAGGGCGCGCCCCCCCAGAACGCCGTGAGCGACGACGAAGGACGCTTCGAGATCGGACGTCTGCCGCCCGGTCCGGTGCGATTTTCCATCACCGCGCCGGGCTTTGCCCGGGTGTCCTTTGGCGGGACGGCTCCCCAGGGCGACGTCCCGGTGGTGATGGTGCCGGCCGCCGTTTTAGCTGGCGTCGTCCGTGACGCGCGCGGCTCTCCGGTCTTGGCCCAGGTTCGCATCGGCGGCGGCGGCCTCTGGCCCGCACGTACCTTCACAAGTGATGGCGAGGGTCGCTACCGCATCAGCGACGTGCCCCCGGGAACGTACCGGGTGTGGGCTGAGCAAGGCGATCAGCGAAGCGCCGCAGTCGAAGTCGTACTCAGCGAGGAAGCGCGCTTTCTACCGCTTTTCCTCGCAGAGGGTCTGATGCTGCGAGGGAGCGTCGTCGATGCCGCCGGCGCGCCCTTTCCAGGCGCCCGGGTCACGGTGCTCGACGGTTCGCTCGAAGCCGGACCGACGGAGACCCGCACGAACGCCGAAGGCGAATTCAGTCTCGGTCCCTTCGAGCCTTCGCCCTTCGCACGTACGATCCTTGCGGACGCGCCTGGCTATCTGAGCGCCGAAGCGACCGCCGGACGCGACGAACTCACGTTGGTTCTGCGCCGGGGTGCAGCGGTCTCGGGCACCGTTCGCGACGCCCGCGGCCGTGCCCTCGCCGGCGTCGATATTCAGTGGCTTGCGGTGGGCGCCGCGGCCCCCAGGCCGGACAGCGACAACCTCGGTGTGACCGTCGGACCGATTCCGCCGATCCCGGCTCCCGGCGCGCCGGTTCCCGCGAGCGCCCTTGGTGGCGCAAAGACCGACCAAAACGGCCACTTTCGCCTGAGCGGCCTCCAGCCCGGCTCCGGCACGGTGCGCGCGACTCTCGGCGCGTATGTGCCGGCGCAGTTGGATGCGACGGCCGGTGCAGACGAAGAGATTACGCTCATCCTGCGCGAAGGCGCCACGCTCTCCGGCCGCGTCGTCGACGGACGCGGCTACGCCATCGAAGGGGCGACCGTCGACGTCGTGCAGGCAAACGATGACTTTCCCCGCACGGTGCTGGTCGACGCGGACGGCGCCTTTAACTTCGCGGGCCTGATCGGCACGGTGACCGTGACGGCGCGGCCCGTCGCGGGGGCGGCAGCAATCGAAACGCTCGTCCTCGTCCCGGGCCAGGCGCGGTACCTTCAGCTGGTGCTGGAAGCAGGCACCTCCACGTTCGAAGGACGTCTCGTCGACGCACGGGGCTTTGGTGTGGCGGCGGCCGAGCTGCTGATCGAGAGCGCCACCGGGCGCCGACCCTTTTCAATGCGCGCGACGAGCGAAGCCGACGGCACGTTCTTGCTCCGAGACGTGCCGCCGCCGCCGTACCGCGTGGTGGTCGATCACGCGCCGTTTGCCCGGGCGGAGACAACGCACGCGTCCGCGGCGCCACTCCAGCTCGTCCTGCAGCTCGGCGCGAGGGCCGTGGGCACGGTGCGGGACGACTTTCGCGCCGTCCCCCTTGCGGGCGCGCAGGTGAGCGTGATCGAAAGCGATGGCGAAGAGCTCCAGCGCATCACGAGCGACGACGAAGGCCGCTTCGCTTTTGACCGACTCGCCGTCGGCAACTACCGAATCGTCGCCGAAAGCGGCGGCCAACGCCTCGAGCGTTCGCTGACGGTCGCCGGGCCCGATCCGCTCGCATTGGCGCCCTTCAGCTTCGGCGCAGCGGGCGCCGTCGCCTTCACCGTGGTCGATTCGCTTGGCGATCCAGCAAGCGACGCGCTCATTGAGATCGAAGGCGAAACGCTCACGAGCGACCGACGCGGAAACGCCCGGCGAAGCGGACTGAGCCCGGGCCTCTACGAAGTGCGTGTTCGCCATCCTGAGGCAGGCAACGCGCAAAGCCGCCGCGTACGCGTGGTGCAGGGCGAAGCCGCGGATGCACGCTTCGTGCTTCCGGGCCGCATCGCTCCCGGGCGACAGCGCGCGGCGGAACGCAGCAACGCCATCACGCGCGAAGGCGTGGCGATTCGCGTCGAGCGCAGCGGCGCCGCCGTGCGCATCGCGGAGGTCGTCGCTGGGAGCCGGGCCGCGCGCGCAGGCCTGCGCGTAGGCGACGAACTGGTTCGCCTCGACGGCGAAGCGGTGCTCAGCGCGGGGACGGCGCGTAGCGTTCTTCGGGGCGAGGGTGGACGGGTTCGAATTGAGGTGCGACGCGGAAGCCGAACGATACGCCGTACCGTTATCCGCGAGACCCACACCCTCGGCGGCGGTTAGCGCGGGGGAAGTCATCTCGAACCTACCTCGAGTGACGAGGGGCCCTTGTGAAGGGCCTCTTATGCCCATCCGAACGCCCGAACAAGGTCCGCTAAACGTCCGAACCGGTCTAGGCGCTGAGGCGCCAACGCCCGTCTGCTTCGACGGCCTCTTCGCGTGCCTTGAGGCCCAGGAGATGGCTCAGCAGCGAGCGGCCCGCGAGACCGTGAAGCGCCTTCGGGACGTCGGCGTACACGATGGGAACCAGGTCCGTAAGTGCGGCGGGCTGGATGCGTTCGAGTGCTTCACAGACCTTGGCTTCACGCGCGCGGCGGTGATCCGCCGTGCGCTTCAAAAGCGCGGCACCGTCGAGGGTCCAGCCGCCGTGGGCGGGTATCAGGGTGCCGTCGAGGTTCTGGAGCCGGTCGAGCTCGGCGAGGTAGCGGTTCATGTCGCCCTCGTCCGGGTCGATCAGAATCGTGCTGATGCCGGCCACCATATCGCCGGCGATCAGCAGCTCCGAAGGCAGGTGCTGAAAGCAGAGGTGCCCGGGCGCATGGCCGGGCGTGAAGTGGGCGCGGAGCACGTCCGTTCCGCCCAGCGCAAGCGTGTCACCTTCGTCCATGGGAACCACGTCGAGTCCTGCCGCTTCGAAGCCCAGAAGCTGGGACGTCACGGGATGGGCGTAGAGCGGCGCGTTCCAGGCCGCCTGCATGGCCGCCGCCCCCGGCGCGTGGTCCGGATGATGGTGGGTCACAGCGATAGCGCAAACGCGAACGCCCAGGGCGTCGACCAACGAAAGCGCTTTGGCGATTTCATCGGGATCGCTGGAAGCCGGCTCGACGAACACGGCTTCGTCGCCCTGGACGATCAGAAACGTGTTCGTATGGGTCGCCGGCGGAAGCGTGGGCGTGCGCAGCGGAAGAAGCCATAGACCCGGCACCACCTCCCAGGCGTCGAGGGGCGCTTTGGCCATGTCGCGGCCGAAACGAAGGATCGCGCTCACCTCGGGCGCCGCTTGAAGCTCGCCTCGGCGCCACGCTTCCTGCTGCGCCCGAAAGGCGTCACCCGGATCGCCGCCCAGTCGAAGCACGAGTTCGCGCTCGCGCCGCACGTCGCCGAAGGGGGAAAGCTCAAACCAGGGAAGCGCACGATGGCGGGCCGTGACCGTGGGAAGCGAGAGCAGCGCTTCGCCATGCGCCTCGTCCCGCGCTTCGGCGACGACGACGAGGGCGCCGTCC
>JBCCRV010000083.1:0-15777 GCA_039201085.1 Myxococcota bacterium
GCTCCGTGTTGTCCGGGGTGAAGCCGCCGGGCACGCAGACGCCGTTGTTGGCAACGCCGTTGCCTCCGACGCCGTTCCAGAAGCAGGAGTAGCCGTCGCGGCAGCCGCCGTTGGCTTCCGTCGTGATCCAGGTGGCCGGGTCCTCCGGGTCGACGCTCGCGCCGCCGCCGACGGTGCAGCCGTCGAGGCAAAGGAACACGCCGAGGCCTCGCTCCTGGCAGATGCCGTCGTTCGCGCACTCGTTGCCGGGCACGTCGCAGTCGAAGCGGGTGCAGGAGCCGCCGGCCCACTCGTCACCCGCGCAGACGCCGTCTTCGTCGTCCGTGCCGATGGCCGTGCAGCGGCTGTCGTCCGTGCAGTTGACGTTCGTCTCGAACGTCACGCCGGCTTCATTGGTGAACTCGCACTGACCGACGCCGGAGATGCAGAAGCCGTCTTCCTCACACTCCGTCGAGTCGTTGCAGATGTCGCCGCCGCTGGCGGTCTCGTTGAAGGACTGGCCTTCGCACTCGTAGGTGTCCGTGTTGCAGGAAGCCGCCGCGTTGAACACGAGGTTGTCGAAGCCAACGTCGTTGCCCTCGGCGTCCTGGCAGTTGCGGGGGTCGCCCGTGCCGCCGACGCTGGCGACGCAATCGCCCGGATCCTGAATGCCCGGAAGGCCGTTCGACTCGACGCGGGTCACCTGGCAATCGAGATCCTGCGTGCAGTTGCCGAAGATGCAGAGGCCGAGCTGCGTGTTGCAGGTGTAGCCATCGCGGCAAACGTCGTTGTCGACGCCGTTCGGCGTGCAGCGCTGGAAGCAGGCCACGACGCCGCCGAGGTCGGCGCAGCCGCCGCAGCTGCCGCACGTCGTGTCCTCCGGATCGTCCGGATCACATGCGCCGGGGGAGCCCGTGGTGGTGATGCCCTGGGGCGAGCACATGCCGTCCTGGAAGAGCGTGTTTACGAACTGTTCGCTGCCCGCGGGCGCGTCCGTGATGGGGTCCGTGACGCCACCAACGGTGTTTTCGATCGCCGCGATGCAGTCGAGCGAGCCGGCGCAACCGCGCGCGGCCGTGCAGGGTACGAAGTCGTTGCACTCCTCGACGCCCATCTCCGTCATGCCGGTCTCACCCGGACCAGTCTCCGTCGGGCCCATTTCGTTCGTCGTCATCTCCGGGCCGGCCTCAAACGTCGGACCGCCGTCCATGCCCATGTCGATTCCGACGTCGGGAAGAATGCCGCCGCCGTCTCCGCCGCCGTCGTCGTCGCCGCAGCCGACGGCCATCAGCGCAACACAAATGCTCAAGCTCAAGAACCTACTCATCTAATCTTTCCTCCACACTCACGGCTCCGCCGGGTGGCGAAGGCCGCGCAAGCTAGCTGTACGTCTCTACAGCGTCAAGGCGACACGGGTCCGGCGCAAGTCCGTCACGCGGAATTGCCATTTCCGTGCGCGCCCGCACGCGGATGCAAGCAGCGCGCGGCACGGGAGTTTCGAGGAAGACGGATAAATCTGCTGTCGCATCGATCATTTATGGGGCCCGCCGCCACCTCCCTGTCGCTCGGCCCGAGGCGATCGGTGGCCCGGAGCACCGTTGAAAGCTCGCCGCGATCCCTTCGGGCGCCTCCCCACGCTTCGGGCCCGTCAACGATCCCGCGCCGAATCGGCGCTACGCTTGCCCGTGTCTTCGCGAATGCAGCTCGACCTCACCTGGCTCGCCGGCGCGGCCGCGCTCATCGAGCCGGCCTACTGGACGGCACGCGGCACCCGGGACGCGTCCTTACCGCTCGCTATCCCGGAGGCGAACGATCGGGCGGAGGTGCCACGAAAAGTCGGCCGCCGATTCGAAGACGTGCACCGCTACGCCCTCGAGCGCACGCCGGGCGTGAGGGTGCTCGCCGCGAACGAAACGCTGCGAGCCGAGCGCCGCACGCTGGGCGAGGTGGACGTTCTCTACCGCCATGAAGGCGTCGTCGTTCACCGAGAAGTGGCCATCAAGTACTACCTAGCAGCCCGCCCCGGCCGAGAGGCGAGCGCCTGGGTCGGTCCGGGCCGGCGCGACCGTTTGGACCTCAAACTGGAGCGACTCGCGACCCATCAGACCACGCTGGCGCGCCGCGCGAAGGCGATGAATGCGTGGCCAGACCACCTGCCCTTTCCCGAGCGCACGGAGGTGCTTCTCTTGGGCGCGCTCTTTTCGCCGCCCGAAGACATTCGCCTTCCCGAGCATGCAAACGCCGACATCGAGCACGGCCGCTGGTACGAGGCCACCGACTTTCGGGCGCGCTTTGGCGCCGAGCGCTGGGCCATCCTTGAAAAGCCCTGGTGGCTGAGCCCCCAGCACGCGAGGCATGCGCCCGTCGTCCGAGCGGCAGCGCTGGCCGAATCGCTGCGTGGGCCCCGATTCGTATGCCGGATCCGCTCGCCCGACGAGCGCGCCTTCGTCGTGCCCGACGGCTGGTGGAAGGACCTGCCCTCAGCCCAGTAGGGGCGCAGGCCGTGGCCCTCTTTAAGGCGTTACTTTGCAAGCGCGCCGCCCGAAGGCACGCCTTCGCGATGCTACGCTGCGGCCATGGCGATGACGGACGTGCTTCGGCGCTACGGGGCAAGAGCGTCCGAGCACGGACTCGCGCCCATGGACGCGCTCCTCGCCCAGGCCGCCAAACACGCCCTCGTGCCGCTGGCGTGCCCGCGCCCGGAGGAGGGGGCGCTCGCGCGAGCCGAGGGCAGCGCGGGCGACGAAGCGCTCGTTCGCGCCCTGCTCGCACGCGAGCACACCGCCCGCTTTGATCATGAAGCCGCCGATTCGCTTCTGGGCGCCGCGTCCCAGGAGGCTTCAGGCCCGGGCGCTGAGGCGGTCGAAGTCGAGCGTCGATTGATCGCGGCGATGCGCGGCGTGCCAACTTCCGACGCGCGACCAGCCAGCTCGTACGACGCCTCTTTTCGCATCGACGCGGTCAGCGCCCACGCCCTGGGCCTGCTCCCATTGAACCCCGACGACGCCCTGCGGTTCGCGCGTCGCGCGTCCCGAATGGCGCGCACGGAAGCGCTCCAGCCAAGCGAATGCTTGGCCAACCTGGTGCTGGCGCGCGTTCGTCGCGTACGGGGCCGGCCCCACATCGCCGCGCATATTCTGCAGTCGCTCAGCCGATTTGCGCCAAAGCGATGGCGAGGATGGATCGCATGGGAGTGGCTGCTTTGCGGCTGCATTCATGACGCTCGCTCCCTACTGCTGAGCGCCGACGGGGCCGCGGCGGATGCGGCTTCGGTGCTAGCTGAAGGGCTTCGCGCCGCGGCGCGGGGCGAACGGCAGCGCTTCGACCTCGCTTGCCGCGGACTATCGCAAAGGCTCGGTGCCTTTGCGAGCACCGATCTCACCCCGCTTCGCGCGAGCATGTGGACCTCGGAAGCGCGCAACAGCTTCGTCGACTGCACGACCCACGCCCTGCCACCGCGCATTGCCGGCCTCGGCAGCCTGGCTGACCTGGACCAGGAACGGGTCGAGAGCCACCGCGAGCCTGCGCTGCTCGTCGTGCGTCCGGGCCATGCGTCCAGGCGCGTCTTTCGAACGGCCTTTCCCATCGCCCGCAGCCGCGAGCCGGAGCTGGCGATGCTGCCGACCATCGCGAACGCCGCCCGGCTGGACACGGCGATCAGCGTGCTCGCAGGCGCGGCAGCCGTCGAACGCGCGGAAGCGTTTGAGGCCATCTACCGCTTTCGCTTCGTGCCCGAAGCACACGCTGGAACCTTTCGTGCGCTTTTGCACCGCGTGCGGAAGCGACTCGAGGGCTTTGCTGAGGTGCGCCGCGTTGGGTCGCACCTTTCGCTGCATGTGCACGCCCCCTTCGCGGTGGCGGACCCGCGAACGGCGCCGGACGCGGGCGTGCACATTCTCGCACGCCTTTCGAGCCGCCGTGCGAGCGCCAAGGAGCTCGCATCCAGCCTTCGCCTGCCCCTTCGCACCGTGCAAACGACGCTGGGCGAACTGGTCGAGAGCGGGGAGTGCGTTCGTCAGCGAAGCGGCAACCAGGTCCAGTACATGCTGGAAGACACCACCTTCTCCGAACCCACAGACGTTCGTGCGGCGGACGCGTCGCAGCCGGGAGCGCTGCGATGAAGTGGGCGCTGTTCGTTGCGGCGCTTTCTGTGCCCTTCCTCACGTCCCTGGGATGCATCACGCCGACGCAAACGGTGGTGTGGATCGACCTGGACGAAACGCTTCAGGCAAACGGCACTTTTCTCGAAGTCGACGTGCGGGGCGGCGACGCCAACACGGTTCGGCGCATCTTGATCGCAGACACGGTCTTTCCCGTGCCCAAGTACCTTCACCCGCGAAACGACGACGCGGCGCGGCGCTTTGGCCTCGTCGTACGCGTGCTCGACGCGGAGCGCGAGGAGCTTGTGGAACGGGAGGTGGTGGCCGGCTTTCGGGCGAACCGACTCAGCGAAGTGCGCGTTCTGCTGAGCGCCGAGTGCGAAGGTGTTCGCTGTTCGCCGGGCCAATCGTGCGTCGAAGGCGGATGCGAACCGTTTTGCTATGAAGCGGTGGCCCAAGCGGGCCTGAGCGCGCCCGTAGCCTGCACCGGCAGCTGCGACGGCCAGGGCGATCTGAGCCCATGCAGCGAAGGCGGCGAAGTGGGCACCTGCCGCCAGGGCGCTTGCTGCCTGGGCTGCTGGGATCTCGTCACGGGCGCGTGCCTCGGCGGCAACGACGATGCCGCGTGCGGAAGCGGCGGCGACGACTGCACTCCGGTCTGCGCAGGCGAGAGCTGCGCGCCGGGAAGCGCCTTTAACGACGGCGTCGTGAACGTCGTCGTGGAGGAAGGCCAAAGCTGCGCTCGCACCCGGGGTTCGCGCGCCGGCGACCGGATGTGGTGCTGGGGGGTCTTCGCAGACGGAAGCGTGGGCGCCGAGCTCAACCCAGGCGCCCCCGGCGAACCCGATCGCTTCTTGAGCGACGTCCCGCTCGTGCTTGGCGCCGAGGCCAACCTGGCCGTGAACCAACGCGGTCACTGCATCGCATCGTTCGGCGGCGGCACGCGCTGCGAGGTTTCCGGCGGCCCGCTCGGGAGCGTGGACGGGCCGGACGGGACCTTTCGGCAAATCGTCGCGGGCCGAAGTCACGCCTGCGCGCGAACGGCGATCGTGGACGAGGGCGGCGGCGAAGTGACGTGCTGGGGCGCCGAGGACCGTGTCGGACGCGATGGTGCCCTCGAGGGCGACCCGAGGCCCATCGAGGGCGTAAACGAAGGATGGGAAGCGCTCGACGCAGCGCACTCGATCACTTGCGGACTTCGCGGTGGGCGGGTGTTCTGCTGGGGCCGGCTTTCGCAAACGGGTCTGGCCAACGATGCGGGCGCGCCCACGCCGATTGCCACGCCGCCAGGTGAAGGGGAGCTGGCGTTCGTGCAGCTAGAGGCGGCGCAGTCGGGCGTCTGCGCGATCGATACGCGCGGCCGGCTCTATTGCAACGGGCGCCGCGCGCAGCAGTTGCTCGCGCTGCCCAACGCCCCGAGTGCCTTCACGTGGATCGACGACGGCCCTTTTCAGTCGGTCTCCGTGGGACGCACTGCTACCTGCGTCATCGCAGCGCCCGAGTCTACCCAGGAAAACGGCCGGCTGCTTTGCCGCGGTAGCGGTCTGCTGGGCAGTAGCGACGACGCGTTTGTAGCCCTGGCGTCGAGCCACCGCTGGAAGGCCGTGGCCGTCGGCAACGACCACGCGTGCGCCACGCGCGACGACGACACCGTATGGTGCTTCGGCGCGTCGTCCTTTGGCCAGCTGGGCTTGGGTGCAACGTCCGATGTGCTTGTACCGCAGCGCGTATGCCTCGACCTGGAGCTGGAATGAGCGCCGCCGAAGCCACCGAGCTCGAGGAGAGCTTCGATACGGATACGCAACGCAGCTACCGGCACCTACGCCGGATCGCGAGCGGAGGCATGGGCACGGTCGATCTCGTCGTGCGCAAGGAAGGGCGCTTTCGACGGCTGCTCGCGCTCAAGCGACTTCGCTCCGCACATCGGGAGGAAACGGACCTCAAAGCGATGTTCCTCGAGGAGGCGCGGCTTTCGGGACTGCTGCGGCACCCGAACGTGGTGAGCGTTTTCGACGTGGGCGAAGACGAGGCCGGTCCGTTTCTCGTCATGGACTACGTCGACGGCATGTCCCTCGCGGCGGTCGTCCGCGCCTTCTCCGCGCAGCTGCCGGCGTCCGTCTGCGTCGAGGTGGCCATGCTCGCCGCGCGCGGCCTGCACGCGGCCCACGAGCTGCTCGACGAGGACGGCCAGCCCCTTGAACTCGTGCATCGTGATGTCTCGCCGCAAAACGTGCTCATCGGGTACGACGGTACGGTTCAGGTGAGCGACTTCGGAATCGCCAAAGCATTGGGCCAAACGACGAAGACCTCGACGGGCATTCTCAAGGGCAAGCTCGGCTACATGGCGCCGGAGGTTTTGCTCTTCGAGCCCCTGGACCGCCGCGCGGACATCTTTGCGCTCGGCATCGTGCTCTTCGAAATGCTCGCGCGTCGACGGCTCTACGGCAAGAACGGCGAGCAACCTGCCGGCTGGCGAATTCTTCATGAAGCGCCGCCGGACATTGGCCTCGAACGCGAGGACCTCACGCCGGACCTCGTCGAGCTGCTGCTGAGCATGCTCGCGAAGTCGCCAGACTTTCGCCCGGCAAGCGCACGCGAAGTCGAACGGCGCCTGCACGACGTGCGGGAAGACCTGCGCCTTCAAAGCCCCGATTTCATCGACCTCGCGGACTTCATGCGAAGCGAGTTTGCGACGAAGGCGTCGATCTCGCGCCGCGAAGTCAGTGCGCTGATGAAGGCCGCCGCCGAAGCGCCGCCGCCGGCGCCCTTGGGCCGGCCCCAGCCGCCGAAACGAGCGTGGCTCGCACCCGCGCTGGCCCTGGGCGTGCTCGTCGCGGGCGGCGCGTGGTGGGCCAGAGCGCCAGAGCCCTCGGCGACGCAGGCTCCGCCGCGGAACGCCCTGCCCGAGAGCGAGCCGAGCGCGCCCCCGCAACCGGTGCCGGTGGCACCCGTGGCGAGCGACGGGCCTGCGGGCCAGGCCGCGAACGCGACGCCCATGGAGCGCACCGAGGCGAGCCGACGGCGCGCGCGCATGCGTCCGTCCATGCGGGAGCCTGAACCCACGGGCGAAGCGAGCGCGTTACCGGTTCGTTCGGACGCGATGCGTCCGCGGGCGATGCACGCATCCCCGATGGAAACGACGTCGGCGCCTTCGATGGAACCCGAGGCGGCGATGGAGCCCGCCTCACGCAACGTCGAGGACGCGCTTCGTCAGAACGGCATTGAACCATGGTGAGAACGCTCGTCCTGTCGGCGCTTGTGATTCCGCTTGCCGTACGTGCCCACGCGCAGTCGCGCGAGGCCGCCGAGCCCCCTTTGGAAACGGGTGCGGCCACGGCTGAAACACGCGCCGAAGCGAGCCCCGAACCGAGTGCCCTGGAGCGCGCCGTCCAGTGCCTTGCCCAGGGAAACCTTCGCTGCGCGCGGGCTGAACTCGCCGAGCTCATGGACACCGATCCCTCGGCCGAGGTTGCCTACTACCAGGCCGTCGCCTTTCGCCTAGCTGGCGACTCACTCTCGGCGACACGGGTGCTCACTCGAATGCTGGAGGGTGAGTTCGGAACCGTCAATGACGCCCGCCGCGCGCGCATGGCAGCCCTGCGCGACGAAGTGCAAGCGGAGCTCGCTTCCGTACGCATCACGTCCGTGGGCGGTCCGGAACGCGCGAACGTCAGCGTCAACGGCGCAGCCATCGACGAGTGGAACGGCCAACCGCTAGACCTCGAGCTCAACGCCGGCCGACAAATCGTCGCGCTGAGCGCCCCCGCCTTCATCAGCGTGCGGCGCGTCCTCGAGCTCGGCGTCGGCGAGCGCGTGGACGTTCGCTTCGTGCTCGAACCCGTCGAGACCCGACCGCTTCGGCGGCGCGCCAGCTTCTGGATCATTCTCGTCGGCAGCGCGCTCGTGGTCGGCGCGCTCACAGCCGGCGTTGTCATCGCACGGCGCACCGAACGGGATCGGACCTTTGACGGCCCCTTTGGACCGGGCAGCGAGGAAATCTAATCGAGGGGCGCTGCAGCGGGGGACTGTTGGCGCGAGGCGTCGTGCCGACCTCCGTACGCGACGAAATCCCGCGGTTTTGGCTGCGAAGCATCGCGTTAGGCCCCCCAGCAGAGGAGCGTTTGAGCCTGTGAGCTTGATCACCTATGCTACGCGCGGCGGGAAGGCGGTGGGATGGCTCGAACGGTGGCGCTTGTGCGCCCAATAGGCTGGGCAATCGCGGGCATGCTAGCAGCATGCACCGGCGACATCGGATCGCGCTCCGGTACGGACATGCCGGAGCTTCCGCGCATCGACCCGGAAGAAGGCGCGCCGCCTGAACCGGGTGAGGAGTTCACCTGCGTCCCGGACCTCGGGACCTCGCCCCCGCTTGTCCGTCGGCTGACGCGCGACGAGTACCTGACGAACGTGGAGCGCCTCACGGGCGTGAATGTACGCGCCGAGGCGGCGGGCATGCTGCCGCCTGACGCGCCGTCCGAAGCGGGTTTTTCGAACTACGCCACCGGGCTCACGGTGCAGTATGAGCACGCCTTGGCCTACGGCCAGCTCGCGGCCCTCGCCGTGCAAGCGATGGCCGACGAACGGATCGATCGCTACGCTCCCTGCCGCGAAGCGCGCTGCTTCGAAGACTTCATTTCGGCGCTCGCCCTCGACGCCTTTGGCAGCGCGATCGACGAGGGTGAGCAAACGAGCTTCGTGTCCCTCCAGGACCGCGCCCTCGAACGCGGCGACGGCTTTGACGAAGCCGCTCGCGATGCCTTTGAGGTCGCCCTACAGGCGCCGCGCTTTCTCTACCGGCTGGAAGAAGACCTTGGCGACGGTTCGCCGCGGGAGCTGCAGCCGCTCGAACTCGCACGGCGCCTTTCGTTTCTTGCGCTCGGTCGGCCGGCGGACGCCGAACTCCGTGCGAAGGCCGAGGCCGGCGATCTGAACTCAAACGCAGGCATCGAGCGCGCCCTCGATGAACTTTTGGCGCAGCCCGAAGCCCGCGTCGCCGGCCGCGCCTACATGCGCGACTGGCTTGACCTTGGTGCGCTCGAAACGATGCAGCGCGACCCGGAGCACTTTCCCGAGTGGCGGCCGGAAATCGGTGCGGCCATGTTGGCGGAAACGCTGAACTACTTCGACGAAACGGTTTGGGAGCAGAACGCGAGCTTGAGCCGGCTTTTCGACGGCAACTTCACCTATGCGTCCGAAGCCCTCGCGGAGTTCTACGGCATTCCAGCTCCCGACGAAAACGGTCGCGTGGACCTCGGCGACGTGCCCGAACGCGGCGGGCTGCTGACGCAGGGCGGCGTCCTCGCGCTGACGGGCGGCGGCGAGGCGTCCACCGTGGCACGCGGCCTGGCCTTTTCGGCCCTCATCACCTGCGGCGCCAAGATCCCCGAGCCGCCCGCTACCGTGAGCACCGATCAGCCGCCGCCCTCCCCGGGCCAGTCGAAGCGCGACTTCTCCGAACAGCGCGTGGAAAATCCCGAGTGCGCGGGCTGTCACGCCAGCTTCGAGCCGCCGATTTGGGGCCTGATTCGCTACGACGCCATCGGCCGCTACTCGGAAACGGATGAAGCCGGCAACTACCTCCCGGAAGACGGCTTCGTTCGCTTCATCACGGGTGAACAGGTCAACTACGAAAGCCCCGCCGAACTTGGCCAAGCGCTAGCGGCGAGCGAGCGCGTGCGCGAATGCGTCGTCCTCAACGTCACCTCCTACTCGCTCGGCCGCGCCCTCGAACAGGGCGACGGGTGCGAGCTATCGTCGATTCGCGACGCGTTCCTCGCCAGCGACCAAACGTACCGCGACCTGCTCGTTGCCATCGCGACGAGCCGGCTCTTTCAAACCGTCGGCACCGCGGAGGGCAGCTAATGCGTAGACGAGCGTTTCTACTGGGGGCCGGCGGCGTGGCGGTCGGACTGCCCTTCTTCGATGAGTTTGCGGGCCGCGGTTCGGCACAGGCCGAAGTGCCCGTGCGGGCCTTCAACTGCAGCTTTGGTCTTGGGCTCTTTCCGGACATGCAGCAGCCCGGTTTGGGCGGCGTGCTCGAGCCGCTGCGGGCGATCGCCGACAAGCTCCTCGTCTTGCGAGGCGTCAACTACCGCCTCGGCAATCACAACACGAGCGTGCCCGCGTCGGGCGGCATTCCAAACTCGCACCTCGAAACCACCACCTTTACGGGAACGAAGGTGCAGGACGACTTGAACCGCGCCGGCGGCGCGTCCTTGGACCAGGCTCTGCGACGCCACGCGTACCCGGACGGCCTGCCGCCCGGCATGCTTTCCACCGTTCAGACGGGGCTGGCGTACGAAATCGGCCATAACGCCCGCGACATTCGCAGCTGGAATCCGGACGGTTCGCCGGCGAGTCGCTTCGAGCATCGCGCGGACCGGCTCTTCGAGTCGCTATTCGGTTCGATCATGATGCCCGACGCGCCCACGGAAGGTCCTAGCCCCGAGGAGGTGCGCGCGTGCCGACGTCGGCGCAGCGTGCTCGACGCCGTTGTTGAGCAATACCGGCACCACACGGGCGATCGTTCCCGCCTCGGCGCCGCTTCGCGCGTGAAGCTCAGCTTGCACCTCGAGCGCATTCGCGAAGTCGAGCAGCGCGTGTACGCAGCAAGCTGCGAGGAAGCGCCGCCGCCGCCGGCTGCCAGCTGCAGCGTGCCCGGTGCCCCCAGCGACTTCATCAACAGCGACGGTCTCGAATACCAGGACGTGACCGTCGCCCAGCTCGAACGCACCTGGCGTTTGCTCGTCGACACCTTCGCCCTGGGTGTGCAGTGCGATCAGTTTCGCTTCGGCTCGATGGTCTTCATGGCGCAGGGCGCCCGCATTCGACTCAGCGGCGACTACAGCTACGGCGGCGAGCGCATCTACAGCTTCAACGACATTCGCGACTGGGACGCTATCGACGGCCGCGGCAACAAGACGAGCCACGAGTACTGGCACGCCTACGGCATGGGCGGCAGCGGCGGCGAGCGCGTTCGCGAAGCGGCGCGCGCGCACGCGCACTTCATGGTGCGTCAGTGCGCGTACTTCGCCGAAGCGCTGGACAGCGCCGACTACGCCGATGGCAACGGCAAGTCGATCTTTGAAAACGCGATGGTCACCTTCGCCACCGAGTCGGGCAGCGGAAACCACAACCGCTCACGCGCCGACGAGATCGAACTGGCGAACGTCTTTCACGCCATCAGCCCGGCCGGCGACCGCTTTCGCACGGGCGAAATCGACCTCGGCACGCGCGACGCGCTGCACCTCTACAACACCATGCTTCAGGCCCACGGCGTCGAAACGCTGCTCGGCTCCGGCGAAGCCGGCGTCGACGAAATCCTGGTCTGACGAGGTACGGGAAGCGCTTCGATCAACGGCGCGTGCCGGTTCACCTTGTCGTGCTTCTCACGGCGCCGGCGTGAAGCGAATCGTCGCGTCAGAAGTTGCGAGACCGCAGGGGGTGCGGAAGTGGAGGTGGTAGCGGCCGCGTCCTTGTCGAAGGTGGGCCCGCCAATCAAACGGAACGGGATGTTCGTTGCGGCAGGTGGGGGACGCGGCGAAGGGGGCTCCGAATACGGCGCCCCAGTCGGCGCTGCCAGGAGCTGCACCCACGTGACCGATTTGCAGCCGGCACTCGCTCAGGCCCGGGGGGAGAAACCCCCAGCTTGAAGCAAACCGAATCGCGTCCGTTTCGCCGGACGTGGTCTCCTTTTCGACGATCATCGACACCGCCCAGTCGCGCACGTTGTCACACGCGGGCCTGCCGTCCGGCGTGCGGGTCGAGGACCACTCGATCTCGTAGGTTCCGGCGATTTCTCCAATCGAAACGTTCGCGGAGATGATGTTGGAAACGGCCTCCTCCCCTTCCTCCACGATTTCGACGGTCAGGTTATAGGCAACGCCCATCATGATTCCCCGCGGCGTGCTGAAGCTCAGCACCGTGTCCGCGGCGGAAAGAACGGGCGCGCGCGCGATGATGGCGTCGCTGAACGGGTCGCGGAACACCACCGAGAGCCGAGAAGTGTCTTGCCCAAAGCCTGCTCCGTACACTCGGGCCCGCTCGCGGAACGTGAGCTCCGCGGGTGAGAGCTGGGTGATGCGCAAGGTGCGCTCGACAGGAATTCCGTAGCGCACAACTTCGCCCGTGTCTTCGCGGGAGATGCGGGCTTCAAGGACGTCTCCGAGTGCGGCCGAAACGTCACTTCCTAAGTAGAAGCAAAGCTCGGTGCCGTCGGAGTTCACGCTGATGTCCCGGACGTCGACGGCGAACCCGGACGCCGTGTTGGTGATTTCGAGGTCCGCGGGCGAACCGCCTGACTCCCGAAACCCCACGCCGCTCAGGCACATGCTCTGCGGCCGCCTTTTGCGTTCCAGGTTGAGCGGTTCGGAGCCGATCACCTCCAGGCCGAACTCAACGTTCCATTCCAACAAGCCAGGGGTGTCGACGAAGTCGGCGATCGCTTTTCCGATGCCGACCGCGGCTCCAACGGTTGCCGCCGAACGCACGGCCGCGGCCAGCAGGTTAAGGTTGGTGGCCAGACGGGCTCCGAGCCGGGTCACGGCGCCCGAGACGCCCGCCGCGCCGAACATCCTGCGGCCAACATACTGCGTCAGGGGCCCCAGATTCTCAGCGTCACGCAATAGCGCATTGATCAGTACGGTGATCGCCCCGCTGGCGTCCCCAGCGGCAAAGGCGGAACGCATGTCTTGAACCGTGTCGTAGTTCTGGACGAGGAGGATTTGGCCAATCGGCCCCGGATTGATCTTGGCGCTCACCACCTCACTGATGAGCGGAATCAAGATCCGATCGACGATGGTGCGGAACCGAAGGTAGAACTGGGCCTCCGCCGCCGCCGTCCCCATCGGTTGGGGCACGGCCAAACCGGGCGTAACAATGTCGATATCGGCGTTTCGACCGCCGGGCGCGCGCAATCCGCCCGAGCTCGCACGGAACGCGAGAAACAGACCGCGCTGGGGCGAGAGCATCGCGAGGTCGAGGTAGCTCGAGATGTGCGCCTGCATCGGCTGGTCCCGCGAATCGCGCACCTCAGCGCTGAGGTAGAGCGATGTGTCGTTCTCCACGCTCAGGTTTGCCGTCGCCAAGTCCGTTTGAAACACGCGGATATCGTTCTGCTCACCGGGAGTGACCGTTCCTTCGGCACGAAGCTCCAAGGGGGGGCGTGGCACAAGCGCGTCCATGATCGATTCGACCGCTGTGGCTCCAGCTTCGAGAGCCGCGACGAGGGCGCCCGACGGGTTTCGCATGTAGTCGTCGTCGCCGGTCGCGGCCGTGCGAAAAGCCGCCCCCAGTGCGATCACGTCGGGACTCTCCAGCGCACCCTGAAACGCGAGTTCGAGCCCTTCATCGTCGAGCCGGCCCCATGCCTGGTTCAGCTGCATGCCGGTCACGGCCGCGGTGCTCACTTCATCCAAGCGCGCGACCAGCCGAGGGCTCACGAGCGTACGCAGCACGGTGCGTGGCGGGTCGCCGGCGCCCGGACCGTCCACTGTGGCCTCCACGACCGCCGGTCGCTCGTACGCTGCGCGCACTCTCCAGAAGCCGCCGAACGGAGCGACCACTTCTTCGGCCGCATAGCCAGACAACGGGAGGTCGCTTTCATCGAAGACGGCGCCCGTCGGTACGTCCACGTCCACCAGATACTCCGCAAGGGCTCGAATCACGACGGCATTGCTTGTGCGTCCGTCGCTCGTCATGGCACGCACCCGGCTTCCCCGGAGTTCACCCGAAAGCGAAATCGTGGACGAGAGCGCATCGAACGTCGTGCCGACGGTCTCGCCCTCGTCGGAGCGGATCTGGATCACGTTTTCGAGGTTCTCGCCTTCGCCGCGAATCAACCGACTCGACGCTGGGTACCCTGTTGTATCCGGTGGATAGATGACCGGATCGCCGGAGTTCAGGACCTCCACCTCTGCGGCCGCCGTACGCACCCCATCGCGCAGAAGAAATACGTTGGCCAACCCCGGCCGCCGTAGACGGACGCGCATTTGCGTTGAGCTGGCGAACTCTGCGGCGACGTTGTCTACCCGCCCATCGTCGTACAGCACAAGCGCGCTCGTCGGCGGGGTGGCGCTGAACCCTTCGCCTGTGACCTCCAGAACATCGTCCACGAAGACAACTTCCGGAACGCGGCGCCCGCCGGCGAAAACGCCGGCAACGGACTCAAGGGCGAAGGGCGTCGGCAGCCGAAAACCGTCTTCAAAGGCGTCAAAGGTCTTCGGCTCGTCGTCCTGAACGTCGCGAAGCAGGTCGCCGTCATCGTCCAAGTCGCGCCAATCCGCGCGCCCATCCGCGTCCGTGTCGGTGGGCGAGCCGCCACGCACACCGGGTTCGTCCGCATCAAGCGTGCCGTCGCCGTCGCTGTCATCATCGAGGAAGTTCGCCAGGCCGTCGGCGTCGACGTCCTCGAGTCCCTCCACCTGATCGAAGAGGCCGTCACCGTCCGTGTCGATATCGAGCCACGCTGGAAGGCCGTCGCCATCCTGATCGCCCGCGAGCGACGCTTCGAATTCAGCGCGGTCGAAAAGACCGTCAGTGTCCGGGTCGGGATTGTTGGGACGCAGGCCCAGCGCACGTTCCGTGTCGTCGCTCAGACCATCGGCGTCTTGGTCGAAATATACGTCCAGTTCGAGGACCGCCGCCGCGTCCAAGCCACGAGCGGTGAGCGTGATTTCGAAGGTCTGGCTGACGATGGGGGTCCATGCGAAGAAGCGTTCGCCTGGCAGACCCGTGGAAATCTCATCGAAGGGCTCCAACGCGGTTGCAACGACCGAACCCGCGTAGACGTCGACTTGTGCGGCCTCGGGTCCTCGAATCCGAAAGCCAACGGTTCGACCCTCTTCCACGGCCATCGTGAACACGCTAATGCCGTCGACTTCGGAAGGAGTGCGAACTTGAAAAGGAACCGCATCGACGATTTCCATCGTCACGCCGTCCTCTTCAAGAAGCGTGCTCGGGAGACTGGAGCGGGCGGGATCGAAGGGAAGTGCGTCGGCCGTGTCCGGCACCCCGTCTCCATCTTCGTCGAGTTGGGCGGCATTGCCGACGCCGTCACCATCCGAGTCGAGCCACTCGGACGGGTCGTCGGGAAAGGCGTCATCCACGTCGTCCACGCCGTCCTCGTCCCGGTCCGTCACCGGGGCCGCATCGATATCCGGCGTGCGCGTGTCGCTCCCCGCGTCCGGCATCGCACCGTCAAGCAACGCGTCGTCCGGCATCGCGTCGTCCGGTAGCGCCGCGTCGATGCCCCCATCCGCCGGCGCCCTACTGTCAGGGGCCGCATCGCTCATCGTGGCATCCATGCGCGCGTCTTCGCCGCCGTCAGCGGGAGCGGAATCGTCCCCACACGCTACAAGCCACGCGCACACCGCGAGTACAACAGGGAGAACCCTCATCCAGCGACGCTCGCACGCGAGCGGGAGAACCACTATCCCCCATCCATGTCCCCGGGTCCGGGCTCCAGTCGCCGAAGCGGCCGCAGACCCGGGACCGCCAAAGGCACACGCGCCCCTCCGTGGGGAGCGTTGACAGCCACGGATAAGCCAATCATTCTCGACACCTTGGACGTATAGCTCAGCTGGATAGAGCGTCGGCCTCCGGAGCCGAAGGTCGGAGGTTCGAATCCTCCTACGTTCGCCGCATTCACGCACCGAAACTGGGACTTGTAGGCCTCTCGCGCCGAAGGTCGGAGGTTCGA
>JBCCRV010000084.1:0-15776 GCA_039201085.1 Myxococcota bacterium
AGCGCATCTTCGATGGCGCAGGCGTCCGCTTCGCGCACGGGACGGCCGTGCAGGAATCGAAAGGCGTGGCGCACAAAGCAGGCCTTCGCCTGCGCCGACCCCGCGAGCCGATCGGCCAGGTCCTCCGCACCCGTGAGCGGTCCGTCGATGTCCGTGCCGCCGAGCACCTCACCGCTCGTGTCGACGGGTCGCCCCTGCTCTTCGGTGCGAACGCGTCCGAAGTGGTCGAAGCCTTCGAGCGTCAGCCCGAGCGGATCCATCAAGTCGTGGCAGGACGAACAGCGGCGGTTGCTAACGTGTTCGCCAAGGCGCTCGCGAAGTGTCGCGCCCTCCGTGTCGGGGATCGGATCAACCACATCGAGGGGCACGGGCGGAAGGCCGTCGCAGAGCAGGTGCTCGCGAATAAAGAGCCCTCGGCGAATTGGGTCCGTTTCGTCCGGCAGGCCGAAGGCCGCGAGGAACGCGGGCTGGGTGAGCAAGCCGCGGCGTCGCGCATCGCGAACGCGCTCGAGTTCCCCGCTGTTCGATTCGAGGCCATGGATCGCCGCCGTGTCGCGATCAACGTACACGTCTTCGGACTGCATAAGCGACTCGAAAAAGTTCGGCGCGTCGATGAGCGCGTCAAACCAGGCGCGCGTCGAACGTACGAGCGCGGCGCCGTCGTAGCCGACTTCGTCAGCGGCCTCCTTGAAGGCGTCCTCGGCGCCAGCGTAGAAGAAGTACTCTTCGAGGAAGCGGTGGTAGACGGCCCGCGCGGCGCCCGATTCCGCCAAGCGAAGCGCAGCTTGTTCGACGCCGTCCCGATCGCTGAGTGATCGATAAAGGTCGTCGGCCGGCGGGCGGTCCGTGAGGCGAAAGGACAGCCACTCGGCAAGGGCGCGGGCCGACATGGCGGGCCGCCCCTCGGGCGATGTGAAGGCGGGCGTGCCTTGGCCGTCTTCCCAACGAAAGAGCACGTTCGGTTCCGCAAGCAACGTAGCGTACGCAAGCGTCAGCCCATCGCCGCCGGCGTCCCTTTCCGCGAGGGCGACGCGGACGAGACGCTCCACCATGGCGTCGTCCACGTCGCGCCGAGTCGCTTCGGCGACAACAGGCGTGAGCACGCGGCGCAAACACCCGGCATCGTCGCAGGGGCCCGAACGATCGAGCGCCGAGGCCGCCACCAGGGGCGCGAGGGTCCATAGGCGCCGAGCGACAACGAGCGGAATGCGCCCATCGCTCGATTCATCGCTGAAAAACCCCTCGCCCCGTACGCCGGCGAAGGGGTTTTCCTGCGTGCCCACGTCGTAGCCAAAGGCACGCTCGACGGTCGTAGCGAACTCGTCCGGCGAAAGGCGGTAGGCGCGGGCCGGGCCCGAGCTGTCCACGCTGCGGTCGCAGGTCAGAACGGGCGGCGCCATGTCTGCACCGGACGCGCCGGGCGTACCGGGAGGCAACTCTTCGGTCGGCACCGGCCGACCGTCGGCGCCGATGCGCACCTCCGGCGCAGCTGCCCCTCCGTCGCCGATGGCGCCCGTGCAGCCGCCGAGGACCGAAAACAGCACAAGCCCTGCAATCGCGTTGTCGCGTCGTGCCATGCCCTCACGCTGACAGCACTTCGCAAAATGCCTTGTTACGGCAAATGCGGTCCGCCTCGGCGCGACCCTCGACGGCGCGAAGGCGTGGCGGTAGATGGGCGGCATGGCCTCCGCTCCACCGGTCCATCCACTAAAACGCTTGCTTCGCTACTCAACCACGCACCGCGGGGCGATTCGCACGGCCGTTGCGTACTCGGTGCTCAACAAGCTCTTCGATCTGGCGCCCCCCTTTCTGATCGGCATGGCGGTGGACGTGGTCGTGCGAAGCGAAGCATCCCTGATCGGTCAGATCTTTGGCCTTGAAGACCAGCTCCATCAGCTGATCGCACTGGGCGTGCTCAACGCGATCGTATGGATTGCCGAGTCGGCCTTTGAATACGCCTACCAGGTTCGCTGGCGCAACCTGGCCCAAACGATTCAGCACGAAGCGCGCCTAGACGCCTGGAGCCACGTTCAACGCTTGGAGATGGGCTGGTTCGAAGACCGCTCCACGGGCGGACTGATGGCCATTCTCAATGACGACGTGAACCAGCTTGAGCGCTTCTTGGATCGGGGCGCCAACGATCTGATTCAAACGGCAACCACAGTCCTCACGATCGGAACGGCCTTTGTCGTGCTTGCGCCGCAGGTCGCGCCCTTTGCGTTCCTACCCGTCCCGATCATTCTTTGGGGAAGCTTTCGTTTTCAGCGGCGCCTCGAACCGAAGTACGACGTCGTACGCGCAAAGGCCGGCGACCTCAACGCTTGCCTTGCAAACGACCTGGGCGGCATCGCCACCATCAAAGCGTTCAGCGCCGAAGCGCGCGAAGTCGAGCGCGTCGACGAAGCGTCGCGAAACTACCAAGCGGCCAACGGCGAAGCGATTCGCATCAGCTCGGCCTTTGTGCCGCTGATTCGCATGGCGATCCTCTTCGGTTTCACCGCCACGCTCATCTTCGGCGGCTGGCTGACGCTCGAGGGCACGCTCGAGGTCGGTACCTACAGCGTCATGGTGTACGTGACGCAGCGCCTTCTCTGGCCGCTGACGCGCCTCGGCGAAACCTTCGACCTCTACCAACGAAGCATGGCGAGCACGCGCCGTTTGCTCGATCTGCTCGCCGTGGAGCCGGCCATCACGCCGGGCGATCGCGCGCTTGCGGACGCACGCGCCCACGCCCTTTCGTTTCGCGACGTACGCTTTTCCTACGGGGAGGGACCGAACATTCTACGGGGCCTGTCGCTCGAGGTGCCGGCGGGTGAAACGCACGCCGTCGTCGGCGCTACCGGAAGCGGCAAGAGCACGCTCGTGAAAGCGCTGCTGCGTTTTCACGAGGTCACCGACGGCGAAGTGCGGATGGGCGCTGAAAACGTTCGCGACCTCTCCTTCGACAGCCTACGCGGAAGCGTGGGCCTGGTCGCGCAGGACGTCTTTCTCTTTCACGGCACCGTTCGCGAAAACGTGGCCTACGGCCGGCCCGACGCGAGCGACGAAGACATCGTTCGGGCCGCGGAGCGCGCCGAAGCCCTCGAGTTCATCGAAGCCCTGCCGCAGGGATGGGACACGGAGATCGGCGAGCGCGGTCAGAAGCTCTCGGGCGGCCAGCGCCAGCGCCTGTCGATCGCGCGCGCTCTCCTGCGCGACCCGCCCGTGCTCATCCTCGACGAGGCGACGAGCGCCGTCGACAACGAGACCGAGGCAGCGATTCAGCGCAGCCTCGAAGAAGTGACCGGCCAGCGAACCACGCTGATCATCGCGCACCGCCTCAGCACGGTGCGCAACGCGGACCGGATTCACGTCCTAGACGCCGGCCAGGTTGTCGAAAGCGGAAGCCACGACGAGCTGATTCACAGCGGCGGCCTGTACGCGTCGCTCTGGCGCGTACAAACCGGTCAGCGCGCCGCGTAGCGAATCGCATCGGCTGCGCCCGGCCATTGCGCGACATCGGGGGCGTCGCATGCGAAAGGGCTTCTCCAGGATGGCCCGCCAACTCATTCATCCGTTGCGCGATCTGGGTACGCCGGGGCAACGGGGCGCGTTCGCACAAAACACGCCGCTATCCGCCCAAAGCCCGCGCGGAAGGTTCGGGTCCCAGGAACACGGAACACGTCTGAGTGCGGGTGTTCAAGGGACCGAATGCGGCTTGTGGGGTCACAGCCCCTTTTGACGACCGAAGGCGGCTAGGGCTGGATGCCCATCGCTCCTGGAATCGCTCCATCGCCTTCGCCCGTGTCGAAGCCGCCGAGGTCTATGACGTCGCCTTCGACGAAGCGAAAGGCGCGAAGGCCTACGACCTCAGGAAGCACAAACACGCCGGCGAGCGCACCACGTTCGATCAAGATCGGTTCGCCCGGCACCTGAGGTCGTCCGGAAACGTACGTCGCCGCGCGCTGCCCCGTGAGGGGCGGCGTGCCTTCAGGGTCGTAGTCGAAGAGCCAGAGCTGGCTTCGAAAGCCGCTCACGACCGCGACCAAGTCGCGCCGCGGGGATACGATCACGTCCAGCGGATCTTCGATCGAATCAACGGTCTGACGAACGGCCGCCCCGCTGGTGGCGGTTCCGACGGCGACCCGGTTGATCGTCGAGATCGACGTATCCGTGGCCAGCAGTGTTTGTCCGTCGCGAACCAGACCCGCGCCGCTCCAATCGTCGCCTTCGAAGAGCTCGAAGCTCTCGCCAAAGGCACCCGTGGTCAGATCGATTGCATGGGCGTCGCCCTCCCCCGCGTCGTCGAAGGCGCGCGCGAGGGCAACAGCGTCGGACGCGGTCTCGCCAATGTGCAGCGCAAACGGCAGGTTGCCGAAGGCGATCATCGTCTCGTCGACGATGACGCCGTCGCAGTCGACCTCGACGCGAAAGAGCGCTCCGTCGTTCGCCCGCACGTTGGTGCTCACAACATAAAAGAAGCGCGGGTCGTTCGGATCGGGGTACGCACGGGACGCAGACTGAAGGGGCACGCGCGCAGGCTCGACAAGCGTTGCGCTCCCGTCGTCTTCGAAGCGAACGGTGGCGATCTGCGTGTTGTCGAGCACCACCAACGCGACCCGGCCGTTGATGGAAAAAGCCACGCGCGTGAATCCCACCTTGCCGATCGAAAGCTCGTCTCCCGTGGCTGACCAGGTTCCGGCGCTATCGAAACGAAAGACCCGAAAGATGCTGTCGTCTTCGCCAAAGGGAAAGGACACGAGCGCATAGCGCGGGTCGTCCGCGGCGCGCGCGGCGGGGCAGGCGACCCCCACGTCCGCCGCATCGTCGACCGCGATGTCCGGGGGTGCATCGACGGCCCGATCGGTCCGCACGTCCGCGGGCGCGTCGAGCACCTGGACGTCCACACCGCTTTCCACCACGCCGTCGTCCACCGCGGCATCGATCGTGGCCGTGGAGTCGTCGCCGCATGCGGCGATCACAAGGAGCGTGGCGCATCGCGCAAGGCCGTTCGTTCGCATGGCGCGCACCATGGCGGGGAATTCGTCGCCCTTCAACGAGCGCCGCCCTTGTCGAATGGCGGTGATGGGCACGGGCCGTTCGCCGCGTGCTCAACGGGGCGGCCGATTTTGCGACAAAACGCATGCTCTCGAAGCCCCGCTGTAGGTGGGGGGCCCGAAAAAAAATCTATGGTAATGTAAGCAATGCCGCTTAAGCCGAAACCGTCCACACCGCTTCTCGCTCCGAAGGGGCCCATCAAGAAGCTCGCCACCCATCTCGCTTTTGCGGGCGTGATGGTGACGGGCTGCGGCGACGACGACCGGGCGGTGCCGATGGCGCCGCCGGAGGATTCGGGTGCAGCCACGGACACGATCGCGCCCATGCCGCCGCCCGCCGACGCCGAAGTTGACAGCGCCGTTCCGCCTGATGCCGACGCGCTCTTCGACGCGATCGCCCCCATGCCGCCCCCGCAGGACGGCGGTCCGGAGCTCGGCCCGCCGGACGTGGGCACCGACGCCGTCGCGCCCATGCCGCCGCCGGACGACGCGGGGCTCGCGGATGAAGGCACGGACGCCGTTGCGCCCATGCCGCCGCCGGAAGATGCGGGCCCGGAAGACAGCGACGTGCGGGACAACGGCGCGATCCCGCCGATGCCCCCGCCCCGGCCCGACAGCAGCGTCATTCCGCCGATGCCCGCGCCGCCCGAAGACTAGAGCCCATCCACGTGCCGGACGAAGAGCAACCGCTCGCCGCCGAGTGGCAGCAGTGGATTGCCGCCAACCTTCTCGAAGGCGCATCCACCGAAGAGATCGTTCACGGGCTGGTGGAAGAAGGCCTCGAAGAAGCGCGCGCACGCAGCGAGGTCCAGGAGCTCCGCCGCTCGCCCATCCTGGCGGCGGCGAGACCCTTCGTCGCGGACGCCAAACGGCGCGAACTGATCCTGCGGCTCGAACGCGAGCGCGTGCGCGAATTCGACATCGAAGCGCGCACCGGACTGGACGCCGATGCGTTTCATCGGCATTACCGGGCGGCAAACCGGCCCGTGCTCCTTCCGGATTTTGCGCGCGCGTGGAGCGCCCTGCAGCGCTGGACCTTTTCGTACCTCAAGGAGACCTTTGGCGACGCCGAGGTGTCCGCGATGGACGGCCGTGAGGCGGACCCGGATTACGACCGCCACCAAGCGAAGCTAAGCGCGCCCACCACCCTTGGTGCCTTCATCGAGCGACTGGAACAGACGCCGAAGAGCAACGACTTCTACATCGTCGCACGCGACGGAGCGCTGCGAAGCCCGGCCCTTCAAGGGCTCTGGGACGACGTCGACATCGACGACGCCTTCTTCGAAACGGACGTGCAAAAGGGCTCGGCCCTCTGGCTTGGTCCCGGCGGTACGCTTACACCGCTGCACCACGATCAGTCGGACATACTTTTCGTGCAGATCCGCGGCGAAAAGCGCGTCCGGCTCATCGCGCCCTGTGAGGAGTCGATCGCCGAGGGCGCTCGGGGGCTGTACGGGCCGGCGCCCCTACCGGCGGAGGTTCGCGTGCATGAGCAAACGCTCGTGCCGGGCGACACGCTATTCATACCCGTCGGCTGGTGGCACGAGGTGGAGGCGCTGAGCCCGTCCATCAGCTTGGCGATCAACGCGTTTCACGGCAATCGCAACGGCTGGTACGTGCCGGGCTCCGTACGCTGATCTAAGGCGCCAAATCGCCGAAGTCGATGGTGGCTTCGAAGCGCTGCGAGCGGGACGGACGCAGCGCCGCAGCCGCAGCGCCCGCGCCGATGACGACGGCGGTCGCGGCGGCGGCCCACACGCCCCAGCGGCGGTACCAAGGTCGCGGCGGCGTTGGGGGCGGCGGCTCGGGCGTTTGCAGCCACGCGCGTTCCGGGGCCCACGCCAGCGGCTCCTCGCCCGGTCCGGCGTCCTGCACGACGCGCTCGAGGGCGTCGTCGCCTTCGGCGCGCACTGGCTCACCGCAACCGAGGCCGGTGCAGCGCACGGCCGCAGCTCGCCGACCCTCGGTCTCCACCCACAGCACCTGCACCTGCGTGGCGGCGATCGCCGCTTGCACCTGAAGGGGCGACGTTGCGTCGCGCAGGGCGCTGCGAATCACTTCGCGCGGCGTGGGCGAAAGCGTCACGCGCATCGGCAAACCTTCGCCCGCTTCCACGTCGATGAATGCGCCGTAGGGCAGGTGGCCGGGCGCCAGGACCCGCACATGGTGGCGGCCCGCCGGCAAGCGGAGCGTTCGCGGAAGCGCGCCGACCTGTTCGCTGTTCACGAAGACCACCGCGCCCTCCGCGTTCGCCTCCACCCGAAAAGCGCCTTCCGGGGCCGCTCGAACCGCGCGCCGTGCTTGCTCCGCCAACTCCACCAGCTGGGGCGGGGCTTCGGCCGCGCGCACGACCCGGCGGGGGTCGAGGCTCGCCATGTGCTTGAGGGCCTGGCGAGCAAGGCGCTGCCAGCCCTCGCCGCTCCGGCTTGTCGCCACCACCGCCGTCAATAGCTCCACTTCGGCCAACCAGCGGCCCATGGCCGGCACGCTTGCGCTGCGCTCGGCGAGGCGTCTCGCCTCTTCAAGGCGCTGAAGCGCCGTAGCCTCATCAAGCATCGAAAAAGCGCGCCATCCTTCGGCAATCGACGCGTCGACGCAGGCGACGGCATCGGCGTCAGCGGGTGAAAGGGCCAAGCCGTCCACCGGGCGCGCGGCCATCTCAAGCTCGAAGCCGTACCGAATTTGCACAGTTTCCGGCGGCGCGGGCCGGGGCGGCCCGCCGCCGCAGCGTTGGGCTTCGGCGCTGCCACCCCCCAACAGGGCGAACACGCCGAGCACCAATAGCCCCCTTTCTATGCCGCCCGTGGCCATGAACTCCAGAGCGTACGGCGGCCAACGTACGAAAGGAAAGGAGCGGCTCGGTTGCCCGGGCGGGGACCCTCATCTATGGTCCGGCGCTGCCCGTTTTTCTCGGGGAAACTCACCATGCTTGACTCCTTCGTAAAACGCTTTCAATCGTTCGTTCTGGTGGGCCTCGTGGGCCTGCTCTCGCTCGTCTTCATCCTCCAGTTCGGTGGACCGCAAGCCGAGGGCTGCACGACGGGCGGTTCGACTTACGCCGCGCGCGTCGACGGCGAGACGATCAGCGCCGGCGACTTCAACGCGGCGTATATTCTCGCGGGGTTCAACCGGCGGAGCACCGAAGAGCAGCGCAGCCAGGGCCTTTGGAGGGCCGTGCTGGACGGCCTCATCGAACGGAACCTCCTGGCGACGGAGGCAAGGCAGCTCGGCTACCACGTCACGGCCGATGAGGTAATGGACCGGCTCGCGGACGAGGAGACCGTTCGCCTTTCGCTCGGCGTGGACGCGCCGATCGCCGGCGGCCCCGTACCCGTCCAGGTTCGCGACGAAGACGGTCGCTTCGACGCCGAAGCCGCGGAGCGCCTGATTCGCAACTACCTTCGACGCCACGTCGGCGAGTTCACGCAGGCGCAGATCGAAGAAGAGCTTGCCGAGCGCATGCGCCAGACGGTGCGCGCGAGCGTGTCCGTGAGCGACGAAGAAGTGTGGGAAGGCTACGTGCGCGAGCGCGACAGCGCGCGCATCAAGTACGTCTACTACAAGAACAGCTTCTTCCGCCGTCAGCTCGAACCGACGGAGGACGACCTTCGCGCATGGATCGCCGAGAACGGCGAAGCGGTGGACGCGGCCTATGAAGCGAACCGCTCGGACTACACGAACCTCGAGCCGCAGGTTCGCACCCGCCACATTCTGTTTCGCGCGCCCGCCGAGGACGAGGAAGCCCGGGCCGAAGCACGCACGAAGGCCGAGGCAGCGCTCGCCCGCGTGAACGGCGGCGAAGACTTCGCCGCCGTGGCCACGGACATCAGCGAAGACGCGGTGTCCGCCCGGCGCGGGGGCGACCTCGGGTACCAGCGCCAGGGCGAGAACAACAGCGCCTACGACGAAGCGGCCTTCGCGCTCGAGATTGGCGCGATCTCCGCAATCGTCGAGACGCCGCTCGGCCTTCACATCATCAAGCTCGAGGGCAAGCGCGAAGGCGATGTGCCGGAGGACGAAGCCAAGCTCGAGCTCTCGCGCGACCTCTACCTGGACGCCCGCTCGAAGGAAATGGCGCGTGAGGGAGCGGAGAGCGCACTGACGCAGCTTCGCGAAGGCATGAGCTTGGACGACCTCGACGCCCAGCTGGCGCCCCAGCCGGAAGAGGGCGCTGAGCCGGCGGAGGGCGAAGACGGTGAGGAAGTCGAAGCGCCCGAGCGCGATCCGAACGCGCCGGCGGTGACCGAATCGTCCAGCTTCAGCCGTACGGGCCGCCCGATCACCGGCATCGACTCAACCGAGCTCGTTCGCGACGTGTTTTCGCGCAGCCTCGAAACGCCCCTGCCCGAAGAAGTGCTGCAGGTGCCGACGGGCTTCATCGTGTACAAGCTCACGGAACGCGAAGAAGCCACCCGCGAGGAGTTTGAAGACGGCGTCTCCGACCGCATTCGCGAAGGCTTGCTGCGGGCGAAGGAGCGCCAGGCCGTCGAGCTCTTCGTTCGCGAACTGCGCGGACGCGCCGACCGTGAAGGGCGCATTCGCGTCACCCTTCACGACCTCAACTTGAGCGTCGTCGGCGACGGCGTCGTGACCTCCGAACCCGCCGGTATTCGCTGCGGAGACAGCTGCGAAGCGCCCTTCAGCTTTGCCCAGATGGTTCAGCTCACCGCCGAAGCGGCGCCGGGCGGCCGCTTCCTCGGCTGGAGCGGCGCGTGCGCCGGCACCCAGTCGACCTGCATCGTCAGCCTGAGCACGGACCAAGCGGTGAGCGCCCGCTTCCGCGAAGGCGTGGCGTCCGCCAGCTCGTCCGGCTCCGAAGAGTAGACGGCGCCGGGTCCGACCCCCGTCATCGCTATTCGTTCTGAGTCACCCGAAGGGCACGCTCCTCCACGGCGCAGTGCAGGACCGGTACGGCAAAGAGCGTCAGGAGCGCAACGGCCATGCCTCCGACGAGGGGCAGCGCCATCGGACCCATCAGGTCGGCGCCGCGGCCCGTGGATGTGATCACGGGCAGGAGCGCGAGCAGCGTCGTCGCCGTCGTCATGAGGCACGGACGAACGCGGCGCGTGGCCGCCTCAAGCGTTCCGGTGCGCACGTCGTCCACGCTCCTTGGCGGCTTCGCTGAAAAGCGTGCGCGAAGAAACGTGGACATCACCACGCCGTCGTCCGTGGCGATGCCGATCAGGGCGATGAAGCCGATCCACACGGCGACGGACATGCTCACGGCCCGTACGTGAAACAGCTCACGCAGCGGCACACCGAAGGCGTCCGCGTTCAAGAACCAAGGCTGGCCGTAGAGCCAGAGCAGCACGAATCCACCGGCGACGCTCACGGCCACGCCGGAGAAGATGATCAGGCTCGTCGATACGCGCCTAAACTGAAGGTAGAGCAAGGCAAACACCGCAAGGAGCGCGATCGGAACGAGCACGGAAAGGCGCCGTTCGCTTCGAACCTGGTTTTGATAGGTGCCGGCAAACTCAAAGCTCACCCCGGTGGGCACAACGAGTTCACCGCGCTCGATCGCACCTTCGATCGCACGCCGGGCGTCTTCGACGGCGTCGACTTCGGCGATTTCGCCCGCGCGATCGAAGAGCACGTAGCTCGTGAGAAACGTGTCCTCGGAGCGAATCATCTGGGGCCCGCGCGCGTACCGAATGTCCGCCAGTTCGGTGAGCGGAATCGACTCGCCGTTCGCCATCGGAACGAGGATGCGCTCAAGCGCCTCGAGGCTGTCGCGCTCCTCCCGCATGTAGCGCACGCGAATCGGGTAGCGGGCCCGACCCTCCACCATTTGTCCAAGGGCCGCGCCGCCAAGGGCCACCTCCAGCACGGACTGGACGTCGACGACGGAAAGGCCGTGCCGACCGATGGCCTCGCGGTCGATGTGAACTTCCAAATACGGTTTGCCCACGACGCGATCGGCGAAGACCGTTTCCGGCCGAAGAAAGGGCAAGTTCTTGAGCAGGGCCTCAAGGGCCATGCCGAACTCCTCGACAAGCTCGAGGCTCGGTCCACGCACCTTGATGCCCATCGGCGCGCGCATGCCGCTCTGAAGCATGGCAAGCCGCGCATTGATCGGCATCAGCGTGGGCGCGCCCGTAAGGCCCGGGCGCTCAGCGACGCGGGCGATCTCGCGCCAAATATCGTCCGGCGTTCGAATGCGATCGCGCCATTGACGAATGCGCTCTCCGTCGTCGTTCACCACGTATTCGGGCTTGTAGGTGATCATCGTTTCGATCATCGATACGGGCGCCGGATCGAGGGCGCTTTCCACGCGTCCGAGCTTGCCAACGACGCGGTCGATTTCCGGGATCTGCGCGATCGCCGCGTCCATCTCGGAAAGCGCGTCGAGCACTTCGCCGATGGACGCGTGCGGCATCGTCGTCGGCATGTAGAGGAACGACCCCTCGTCGAAGGCGGGCATGTACTCGCGCCCAAGGCCGGGAAACGCGTCGTTCACCGCGGCACGCGCCTCGTCGGGCAAGAAGCGGGCGTCGACGCCGAGCCATGCCGCAGCGCCGAAGAGGACGATGCCGACGGGTAGAACGGCAAAGCGCTTCTTGCGCTGGAGCACGTACGTGAGAAGCTGCGGATACGCCGACTCGAAGGTGCGGAATCCGCCAAGCGTGACAAGGAGCATGACCCCGACAAAGAGCGCGTTCATCGGCAGGCCATGGGCACGGAGCGGTCGCCAGTGCTCCGTCAGGAGCAGCGCGACGGCCACGACGGCAAAGATCCGTTCGATGCGCCGGAGCCGCACTTCGTGGGCGATGGGAAGCGCTCGCCGCACGATTCGATAGGCGCCAAAGGCCAAAACGAAGGCGCCGCTGAACGCGTGCACGCGGCCGAGCCAAGCGCCGGCAAGCACCAGGATCCAATCGCGCGCCGTCGAGCGATGGAGGAAGGCGCGCCACGTAGCGCGCGCTGAAGGCGCCCGCCGGCGCGCGAACACGAGAAGCGATGCGCCGGGTATCACGAGCACGGCGAGCCCAAAGGCGACGAGCATCGCGAAGGTCTTCGTGAGGGCGAGGGGCGCGAACAAGCGAAGCTCCGCTTCCGAAAGGCCGAAGATGGGCAAAAAGCTCACGACCGTGGTCAGCACGGAGGTCATCACCGCCGGCGCCACTTCGGCGGCGGCGCGGCGCACCACCTGCACGCGTTCGGACCCGTTCGTGGTGTTGCCCTTACCCCGCGCGTCGCCCAGCGCGTCGTAGCGCTCCAGCTGGCGGCCGATGTTCTCCAAGAAGACGATGCCAATGTCGACCATCGTACCGATCGCGATGGCCACGCCGGCGAGGGCCATCACGTTGGCGTCGACGCCCGTGGCCTTCATGACGACGAACGCGCCCAGCACACCGAGCGGCAAGAGCAGCGCCATCACAGCCGAGCTCCGCAGGTTTCGCAGCAAAATCAGCATGACCAAGATCGTGATGAGAATTTGCTGGTGGAGGGCCGTACTCAGCGTTCCCAGGGTCTCGTCGATGAGCGTCGTGCGATCGTAGAAGGGCACGATCGTCACCTGACTCACGGTGCCGTCGTCCAGCGTTCGACTGGGCAGGCCCGGCTGAATCTGTGCGATCTTCTCCTTTACGGCGGCGATGACGGCAACAGGATTTGCGCGATAGCGCGCGACCACCACCCCGCCCACGGCGGGCGCGCCTTCGTCGTCCAGGGCGCCACGCCGAAGGGCTGGCCCAACGCTTACGCGTCCGATATCGCGAATGCGGATCGGCGTGTGATCGCGCGTCGCGACCACCGTACCTTCCAGGTCGCCAAGGCTTTCCACGAAGCCGACGCCTCGAACGATGTACTCAACCCGATTGAGCTCGAGCGTGCGCGCGCCCACGTCGAGGTTGCTGTGGCGGACGGCGTCGGCCACTTCGGCAAGCCGCACGCCATGGGCGCGCATCGCTTCCGGATCAACGTCGACTTGGTACTCACGGACGAAGCCGCCGACGGAGGCCACTTCGCTCACGCCCGGGGCGGACTGGAGGGCATAGCGAACGGTCCAATCCTGAACGCTGCGAAGCTCGTCCGGATCCCAACCGCCTACGGTGCGGCCCATGGGATCTTGCCCCTCGAGCGTGTACCAAAAAACCTGACCCAAGGCCGTCGCGTCGGGCCCCAACGTTGGCGACACACCGTCGGGTACGGCCGATGCCGGGAGGGACGCAAGCTTCTCGAGGACGCGGCTCCGGGACCAGTAGAACTCCACGTCGTCGTCGAAGAGCACGTAGATCGTGGAGAAGCCGAAGGCGGATGTACTTCGCACCGTGCGCACACCCGCGATGCCGAGCAGCGCCGTTGTCAGCGGGTAGGTGATCTGATCTTCGACGTCGCGGGGCGAGCGGCCGGCCCACTCGGTGAACACGATCTGCTGGTTAGCGCCGATGTCCGGAATCGCATCGACGGGCACGGGATCGCGGGGAAGGCCGAGCCCATCCCACGCAAAGGGCGCCACCCCAACACCAGCGACCGCAAGCACGGCGGCAAGCAGAAACGCCACGAGCCGGTTCTCGACAGCCCAGGCGATCACCCCGTTCCACAATCCGCGGCGCGTATTCTCGCGCTCCACTGCTTCGTTCACGGCGACCCCGATGCGAGTGCTGCCTCCCGAGCGAAGGCACCTTGCGAAAGCTCTTGACGGACCTCGCCGCACGTCAGCATCGAAGCGCCGAAGTAGGCGTTGTCGACCACCTCGCCGCGTTGCACCCAGCGCGCCCCTTCGCTCCCCGCCGCCATCGGGCAGTAGGCCAGCCGCAGCGAGTCTTCGAGCGGATTGCCAAAGCGCGCCAGCAAGCGAATGAGCGCCTCGCTCAGTGGCTCGAAGCCTTCGCGCGCGACTTCGAGCGTGTCCGCCCTTGCGACCCGCAGGGCCGGTCCACGCAGCGCAGCCGCAAGGTCCTGCCACACGTTTTCGGCGGCGCCCGAAAACCCCACGCCATCGGTCGCTTGAACGAGCGCGCTCGCCGCCGCCTTCGCGGGGCTCAAGTCGTCATCGGCGAGGGCGGTCTGTACATCCAGGTACGCACGCACGACCGGCGAAAGCCGCGCGCGCTCCGCCGGCGAGACGGCCGCCACCTGATCCCAATCCCCCTCCGAACCGTCGTCTGGCGCCGTCATCATGCTGGTGCCGCCGCGGATCTGCAGGTCCGCGTCGAGGGCAAAGGCTCCGCGCGTCACGACCCGCTCGCCTTCGCTTAGGCCGGCGACGACGGGGTACGAGTCACCAAGGCGCGGACCAAGCCGAACGGTGCGTGCTTCGTAGGTGCTTCGCTCCTCGCGGGGTACTTCCACATACACCACGGCCCGTCGGCCGGTGAACAGGGGCGCCGTGTGGGCGATGACCAGGGGGTTCGGCTGATCTGCCTGGGCCGGGGCAACGGTCGTCGCTTCAGCAAACATGCCCGGCCTTAGCCGGCCCTCGCGGTTGTCGACCTGCACGCGTACCTTCACCGTTCGACGACGTGCGTCGAGCGTGGGCTCGATGAAATCGATCGATCCTTCAAACGATTCGCCGGCTAGGGCGTCGACGCGAACAAGCACCTGCTGCCCCACTGCAAGCCGGGAGAGATCGCTCTCGTACGCGTCGAGCTGGAGCCAAAGGGTGCTGAGGTTGGCCACGCGAAAGAGCGGCGTGCCCGTCGCTACGTACCCCCCCGCAGTCACCAAACGTTCGATCACCGTGCCGCCAAAAGGCGAACGAATCGATACGGCGCGCGTGGGTCGCGCCTGGCCCTCGAGACGCGCCAGCGCATCGTCGGGAACGCCAAGCAAGCGAAGGCGCTCGCGGGCCGCTTCGAGCGCGGCTTCGGCCGCCTGACGCGACGCCGCTGGACTCGCTCGTAGGCGATCGACCTGACGCTTGGCGACGAGCAAATCCTGGTGGGCCGTGAACACCTCCGGGCTGTAGAGGGTCGCGACCACCTGACCGGCGCGCACACGCTGACCCGTGGCGTTCACCCGAAGTCGGTCCACACGTCCGGCGGTCCACGCCGTGACCGTGCGTAGCGTTCGCTCGTTCGCTTCGAACTGCCCGAGCAAGGTCAGCGCTTCCGTGGAGCGTGCCTGACGACGCACCGGTTCGGTCCGCAGCTTCGCCAGCGAGCGCGCGCGCTCCGAAAGTACAACGCGGTTCGGTGGGAGCTCTGCCTCGCCGGCCCGAACGGGGACGAGATCCATGCCGCAGATCGGACACGCGCCGGGTTCGGACTGCTGAACCTGCGGATGCATCGAGCAGGTCCAGCTCGCTTCTTCACCGGGCGAATCCGCGCCTTCGCTCGCGGCGCTGCCCTCGGAGCTCGCGCAGGAGCGTAGACCGATGAAGGACGCGCCAAGGGCGGCTCCGACGATCAGCGTGATCAGCCGCTCCTTCGTCACGGGGCACTCCCATCGTCGTCGCGAGGCGTGAGCGCCTCGCCCACCAGTGCCTCAAGCCGGGCCCATGTGCGTGCATGATCGGCACGCGCGCGGACGAGCTCGACACGAAGCTCGAGCACGTCCCGCTGCGAAAGCAGCGTTTCCGCGAGGGCGCCGCGCCCGACGGCGTAGGCGCCAAGCACCGACGCGTACGCCGTTTCCGCCTGCGGCACCAGGGTCCCGCGGTAGAGGGCGACGCGGCGTGCGCGATCGCGCAGGTTCGCCAGCGCCGCCGCGAGTTCGGCTTCGGCCCGGTCGAGCAAGGCACGCCGGTCGGCCCGGTGCGCGCGCGATTCGGCGACAGCCGCGGCAGCACCGTCG
>JBCCRV010000085.1:0-15750 GCA_039201085.1 Myxococcota bacterium
CGCGGCGCGGGCATTCGCTTCCGCTTCGGCCCGCGCCGCTTCGGCGGCGGCGCGCCCCTCTTGTTCGGCGGCCCGGGTGGCGAGGCGCTCGCGCAGCGCAACCAGCCGTCCCTCCAAAAGCGAGCGATTGTTGATCTCTCCGGCCTCGGCCAGGAAGCGCTCGAGCAGTTCGGCGGCCTCTTCGAGCATGCCCGCGTCCCGGCGGCAGAGGAACATATTGTAGATGAACTCGGGCCGGGCCGTCAGCTCGTAGCCGCCCTGAAAGGCGGCATATGCTTCGTCGAAGCGGCCCTGCTCGTAGAGCGAGATGCCCAAATCGAAAACGCTCGGCGGCGGACCGTCTGGGGGTTCCGACGGGGGGCCTTCGCGTGCCTGCGCATGAACCGAGTGGGCGGCGGCGATCGGGCCGAGCAGGAGCACGATTGCTGAGGCGACTCGCAGCACGGTCCTGAGGATGGCCTAGAGGGCGGGCGAAAACAATTCTTTGTCCGCCCTCGACGTAGGCGGCTGCAACCGATAGACGGCTCTTATGGCCTCGATGAAGGAGACGCTTCGCGGCTTCGGTCGCCGCATTGCCGCCCTGCCCAAGGAAGAGCGTCCGGCGACGGGCTTATTGGCGCTGGCCATCTTCCTCCTGATGGTTTGTTACTACGTCCTGAAGACCGTTCGCGAACCGTGGATCCTGACGACCGGCGGCGCGGAGCAGAAAACCTACGCATCGGCCTGGCAGGCGGGGGCCCTCGTGCTCGTCCTGCCGATCTTCAACTATTTCGTTGCCCGTCTCGACGGGCGCCGAATGATCGTGGGGCTCACGCTCATCTTTGTCGCCAACATCGAGCTCTTTTACCTAGGCGCGATCAGCGATGTGCCCGGACTCGGCTTCATCTATTTCGTGTGGGTTGGCATCTTCAGCCTGTCGTCCATCGCGCTCTTCTGGTCCTTCGCGAACGACGCGGTCACGACCGAGCGCGGCGAGCGCATGTTTCCCTTTGTCACCGTCGGTATGACGGCGGGGCCCGTTGTGGGCTCGAAGGTCGGCAGCTGGCTCTTCGACGCCGGCCTCTCGTACCCGAACGTGCTGCAGGTCGGCGCGGCGATTCTGTTGGTGCACCTCGGCGTTTATCTCGCGGTGTTTCGGCAGCCGGTGATCGAGGCGTCGAAGCCGGAGAAACAAGAGGGCTCCACGCTCGCTCGGGCGCTCCGTGGCTTTCAGCTAGTCCTGGCTCGGCCGTACATCCGGCGAATCGCGCTTCTGATCCTGCTGCTCAACGTAGCGAACACGACGGGCGAGTTCATTCTCAGCAAGTTGGTGGAGGAACGCGCCGCGGGCACCGACGATCCGGGGGCCTACATCGGCAGCTTCTACGGGGACTTTTATTTTGGCGTGAATCTCCTTGGCGTGTTGCTGCAGGTTTTTGTCGCAAGCAGCTTGGTTCGGCGCTTCGGCATCAAGAGCCTGCTCTACACGCTGCCGCTCATCGCTCTGGTCAACTACTCGCTTGTGGCCTTTGGCGTGGCCTTCAGCGTGTTTCGCGTGATCAAGACCGCAGAGAACGCGAGCGACTACTCGCTGATGAACAACGCCAAGGCGATGCTCTGGCTACGCACGTCGCGCGAGGAGAAGTACGCGGCGAAGCAGACGGTGGACACGCTCATCTACCGCCTTGGCGACATGCTCGCGGCGGCCGCCGTTTACGTCGGCACCACGCAGCTCGAGTGGAGCCTGCGGGCCTTTGGGCTCTTCAACGTCGCGGTCATCTCGGTCTGGCTTGGCGTGGCGTGGCTGCTTGCCCGCTCCTACGCGCAGCAAGGCGACGAGGAGCCAACGAAGTTTTGAGTTACCGTTCGGCGTCGAGCTCCGCCCGGCGCCGGAAGGTCGCGGCGTTCGCTTCGATACGGCGCCGGTCACGGCTGGCGCGGTCCCGCTCAGCGTCGAGGGCGGCCGTTTCGTATACGAGGCCCCACCAGTCGCCCTCGCCTTCGCGGTATAGGCGCAGCTCCCCGCGGGTCGTTTCCACAACGCGCTCATTTCCCTCGTCGCGCTCAGCGACGGGCGCGCCCAGTTTGGCAGCAAAGCGCTGCCGGCAGGCGGCTGCGCATCGGGCCGCAAACAGGGCCGCGGCGGAAGGCACGTCGGGGCCTAGGGCCGCGAGCGCATCGGCGCGGGCCTCGGGCGGGTAGTCGGCTTCGATCGCTGCACGAGCCTGACGACCGTCTTCAAAGATCGAGTGCAGGGCATGCCGGGAGCGCACGTCGATCACCCGAAAAAGCCTCTCCCCATCGTTTGCGTCGAGGGCCATCGAGGCGTACTGCAAACAGCCACGGACCTCCCGCGGGTCCGGTTGACCGTCGCATGCGACAGCTTGACAGAGCGCCCACAAAAGTAGAGCGTAACGACACGAATACCCGCCCATGAACTTCGTAGCCGCAGGTCTAACGGACGTCGGTCTTCAGCGCGAGCACAACGAGGATTGTTTCAGCGTTTTGCCGAAACACTCGCTCTTTATCGTCGCCGATGGCATGGGCGGTCATCGAGCAGGCGATGTCGCCAGCCAGATGGCGACGCGAACGATGGAATCGTTCTTCGACGCGACGGACAAGGAAGACGCCACCTGGCCTTTCAGCTTTGATCCGCACCTCAGCATCGCCGAAAACCGCCTGATCACGAGCATCAAGCTCGCAAATCGGCGCATTTTCGAGGCATCGGTGCAGGATGAAGAGGTGCACGGCATGGGCACCACGGTGGTCGGCGCGCTCTTCGCGAAGGAAGCGTCGCGCTTCTACATTGCCCATGTCGGCGACAGCCGGGCCTACCGGATCCGCCGGGGCCAGATCTCCCAGCTCACCCGCGACCACTCGCTGGTGAACGATTTCCTGCTTGTGATGCCGGACATGCCCGAGTCGCAGCGCGCGGAAATCCCTTCGAACGTCATCACGCGGGCCCTCGGCATGCAGAGTTCGGTTGCCGTCGACATGGTGCCGGACGAGCCCGAGGCGGGCGACGTCTACGTGCTTTGTTCGGACGGGTTGAGCGGCATGCTAACGGACGACGCCATTCGCGACGTATGTGTGCAAGCGGGCGATGACATCGAAAAAGCAGCCCAGGACCTCATCGCCGCCGCCAACGAGAACGGCGGCGAAGACAACATCACCGTCGTGCTCATGCGCTGCACGGCCTAAGAGCAATCGATGCGAAGCTTTATAGTGCGCCACCGCATGGTGGTCGGTCCGGACGATTTTTGGCGGCGCGTTCACCATGCGCCGGAGTTCTTTCAGGCGCTCTATGTCGACCACCTCGACTTTGGCTACGAGGTGCTTGAAGACGACCCTGCCACCGGCGTGCGCCGCACCTACATCACGCCAAAGGTCGACGCGCCGGCGGCCATCAAGCGCGTGCTCGGCGACTCGATCTCCTTCACGGAAAACGGTGTGCTGAAGAACGACGCGGATGGACCTCGTTACGACTTTCACGTCGTGCCCAACAAGCTCGCCGACAAGTTTCACATCAGCGGCACGCTGACGACGCCGCTCGCCGGCGACGTCTGTGAACGCGTCTGCTCTTTCGACATCAAGTGCACGATCTTTGGCATCGGCAAGCTCCTCGAAGGCTTCGTGCAGAAGGAAGTCGAGCGGAGCTACAACGACAGCGCCGAGTTCACGAACCGCTACCTGGGGCAAGCGGTCTAGATGGCACGTGCATATTGGCTGATGAAGTCCGAGCCGGACGTCTACTCGATCGACGACCTCGAGCGCGATGGCCAAGAGTTCTGGGAGGGCGTGCGCAACTACCAGGCGCGCAATTTCATGCGTGCAATGAAGAAAAGCGACCTGGCGCTCTTCTACCATTCGAACTCCAAGCCATCCGGGGTGGTGGGCGTCGCGAAGATAGTCGGCGAGGCCTACCCGGACCCGACCCAGTTCGACAAAACGAGTCCCTACTTCGACAAGAAACCGTCCAAGGACGGTACGCCGCGATGGGATGTCGTTGATGTCGCATTCGAGGAGAAGTTCGAGTCGATTCTGTCTCTTTCAGATCTGAAGGACTGCGACGAACTCACCACGATGCACGTGGTGCAGAAGGGCTCGCGCCTGAGCGTGACACCGGTCGAGAAGGCGCACTTTCTCAGGGTCCTAAAGCTCGCCGGAAGCAAACTGCGGATTCGATGAGCCTGATTTGGCGCTCGAGGGCGCCCGTTATGCCCTGTTTGGCACTCTCGCGTGCGCCGCGTGTGAGCTGGCGAGTTAAATAGAAAGCGGCCGCAGCGTGGGGGGGGGAGGTACGCTGCGACCGCTTAGATTGAGGAAATGGCGAGCTGAGACGTGGGGGGGACGACGCTCACACACGCCACTTCACTCGAGTACCATAGCGAAATACGTGCCACGACATGAAACGAGGGTTTTCGTGGAAAGCGCCCGGTTAGCCCACGCGAAACCATGCAGACCCGAAAGGTCGCGTTTCAGTTTCGAACGATCTGACGCTGCGGAGGTGGCGTAGCCGCTAGGAAGATCCCGGCGTGCCCGATCCTTTGCATGCCGGTGATGTGGCGCCATCGGGTGCTCCTTTGACATGGGTTTGCCTCGCCGCCCCGGCGTGGATGATCTACCGTCAGCGTCCCATGAAAAAAATCGCCGTAATCGGGGGGGACGGAATTGGACCCGAGGTCGTGCGTGAAGGCGTCAAAGTGCTCGAGGCACTGGCGGAGGTACGAGGTCACGCGTTGGCCTTTACCCATTACGAGCTGAATGCGGATCGCTACCTTAGCGAAGGCGTCACCTTTCCAGACGAAGTGCGCGACGCGATCGCCAACGAGCATGACGCTGTGCTCCTGGGCGCCCTCGGCGATCCGCGCGTGCCCGACATGGCGCACGCCCGCGACATTCTCTTTGGCCTGCGCTTCGGCTTCGACCTCTACTGCAACCTTCGCCCGATTCAGTGCCTGCACGAGCGACTCATGCCGCTGAAAGCCACTAAGGCCGAGGACCTCGATCTGGTGGTCTTTCGTGAGAACACGGAAGGCATCTACGTGGGCATGGGCGGCCACTTCAAAAAGGGCACGCCCGACGAGGTGGCCACCCAGCAGGACGTCAACACCCGCAAGGGTGTGGAGCGCATCATTCGCGCCGCCTTTGAATACGCGACGGCGCACGGCCGAAAGACCGTGCACATGGCCGACAAGCACAACGCCATGAAGCACGCGCACGAACTCTGGCTGCGCTGCTTTCACGAAGTGGCCGCCGAGTATCCGGACATCGAAGCCAAGCACGTCTTCGTCGACGCCCTCTGCCTTTTCATGGTGCAGGACCCCACCCAGTTTGACGTCATCGTCACCTGCAATCTCTTCGGCGACATCGTCACGGACCTCGGTGCCGCCCTTCAGGGTGGCATGGGCATGGCGGCGAGCGCCAACGTTCGCCCCGGCGGCATCGGCCTCTTCGAGCCCGTGCACGGCAGCGCGCCACCGCTCGCCGGCAAGAACGTTGCAAACCCCATCGCGACGATCCTCACGGCAGGCATGATGCTCACGCACCTCGGACTCGACGGCGAAGAAACCCTCGTCGCCCTCGCCCGCCGCGCCGTCGCCGAAGGCGCCTGCACCAAGGACGTCGGCGGCGAACTGAGCACGACGGCCACGGGCGACTGGTTCGTGAACCAGCTTCGCCGCTGAACGGAAGCCATCATTCAGCAGCCGCGCGGCGGCCGCCCCACGCGTTTACCGGTGTGGGAAGCGACTCCGGGCTCGCGCGCCGAGTGCTAACCTTGCTGCGTGGGCGTGGTTCCTCAAGACGTTCGCGAAGAGGTCGATGAGCATATCTTCGCGAACCGGAAACTGAAGGCCATCATGGCTCTGAAACGGACGGGTCTTTGCCTCTCCGGCTCTGTTGGCGTCCTTGGCGACCGCTACCGAGCACTCAAGCAGCTCTACCCCGAACGATTCCCGGAAACAGATGAAGAGTACTGGCGCGGTTTCTACTCATAATCCAGGTACGTTTCCTTAGGTTTGTTCTATTCGGCGGCGTTGACGTTCCAGTCGTACTCCGCGTAGCGAAGCCGGGCGCCGCGAACGGTTTCGGCCGCGTCGCCTTCAAGGCGCTCGGCCACAAAGGTGCGCACGCCGTCGGCGCCGCCGAAGTCGTCGGCGAACCACTCGAAGAGCTTGCTCACCGTGACTCGGCGTCCGCGGATTTGCGTCGAACTGCGCACGAACGCCACCGCCTGCGCTTCAAGCGTTTCTTCGAGCGTGTCGGCGGCAAAGGGCTGGGCCAGCAGCGGTGGGCAGCTGACGGAAGCGCAGTTGACGGCGAAGTGAATGCGCGGCTCGCCAAAGGTGGCGCGAATGCGTTCGTTCTCGAGCGTGTTTAGGGTGATCGCTTCGCCCGCGACGTCGTGTGTGATGCCGTCGAAGAAGCCGTCTACGTTCATCACGCTGTCGAGGGGCCAGCGCTCGATGACGGCGCTCACCGTTAAGGCGTTGTACGCGTTGATGAAGAAGGTGAGCTGGTCGTCGCGGGACCAATCGCTCACGCCGCTCGCCGCGCCGATGGCAGACACGTAGGACGCGAGCTGTGCCTTGGCGGTGTCGTCCGCCGACAGGCCTGCATAGTCGAAGCCCGACTCCTTGCGGTAGCCCGAAAGCACGGCGGCCCAGCTCTCCGTGGATGGCGCACCGGCGGGTGCCTCCACGCTGTCTTCGGCGGGCGCTTCACTTGGAGCGGCTTCCGCTTCGACTTGCCCTTCACCTTCGGGTTCCGGGCTGGCGGTACGGGCCTCCATCGACCCGGCGCTGGCGCGTTCTTCGGGGGTTTCGGTGGCTTGGGGTGCACGTTCCGAACCGCAGCCAAGAACGACAAGAAGGGCGAGCAGGGACGATGTCTTCATGTCTCGGCCTATGCCACGGGCGGGGCGGCGTTAGCGCGTGGTGTCGGGCTTTTTCCGCAAAAAGTCGCGTCTGGGCCGGAACGGATTGTTGCGCGTAACTTTAAGCGCTGTGCGTAGCGCCCAAAGTTCGCCAAGATGCGGGCCGTGGAAAGCACCATCGAAAACCGCGTCTACCTTTACAAAGACATGGCCTCCGCTTGGCTCGCCCAGTCCGGCGATCTGCTCGTTCGCGATCGCGGCGCAGCGCTGAAGGCCCTCGCCGACATCGCCTTTGTGGCTTGCACGCTCGCCGACGAAGACGAGATGGATCCGGCGGAAGTCGCCGCGGCGATCGAAGCGCGCGGCGCGTGAAGCTCACGCCCTACCAGAGGCGGCTCTTTCTCTTCTTGAGCGTCGCGACCTTCTTCGAAGGCTACGACTTTCTCGCCCTGGGTCAGATCCTGCCGAACCTCCGGGAGGATTTTGGGCTGGATCCCGCGTGGTCCGCGTACATCATTGGCTTCGTCAACATCGGCACGATCCTGGCTTTCTTCTTGGTTAGAAAGGCCGACGTATGGGGCCGGCGCCGCGTCATGACGGTGACGATTTTCGGCTACACGGTGATGACGTTTCTGACGGGCCTCGCGCCGAACCTCGTCGTCTTCGTCGTCCTTCAGCTCATTGCTCGAATCTTCCTCCTGGCGGAATGGAGTGTCTCGATGGTGTACGCCGCGGAGGAGTTCCCGGCGGAGAAGCGCGGCACTACGATCGGCGTCATTCAGGCTTGCTCGAGCCTTGGATCGATTGCCTGCGCCGGTCTCGTTCCCTTGTTGCTCAAATCCCCCTTCGGATGGCGCACCGTCTATTTCGTCGGGATCATCCCGCTGATCCTCCTGGCGTTTGCGCGCCGGTCCCTCGGTGAAACAAGGCGCTTCAAAGAGCGCGGACCCGAGCCGCCGCCGAGTTTGTTCTCGATATGGTCGTCGCCCTACGTGAAACGCGTCCTAACGCTCGCAGCCGTATGGTTCGTGGCGTACATCCCAGCGCAGAATGCCGTCGGCCTGTGGAAGGAGTTCGCGGTGAACGAACGTGGACTCACCGACGGAGAGGTGGGACTCGCAATCGCCATTGCCGCGGTGGGCAGCCTTCCGTTCCTCTTTGGCGCGGGCAAGATGATCGACACGTTGGGAAGAAAGCGGAGCTCGGCGATCATCTTCACGATCGGCGGTTTTGCCATTGTCGGCTGCTACACGCTACACGGCTTTGTGCCGCTCACCATCGCCCTCGGCTTCGGCATCTTTGGCGCGAGCGCCTACCTCCCCATCCTCAATTCCTACGGGTCCGAGCTCTTTCCGACGCAATACCGTGGTACCGCCAACGCGTGGGCGAACAACATCTTTGGCCGTCTCGGTTACGTGCTCTCACCCTTTGCCGTGGGTGCGATCGTCGGAGCGACGGGGGGTGAGTACGGGCCCGTGGTCGCTTCGACCGCGGTCTTCAACATCGTTGCAATCGCGCTCATCTACGCGACCATGCCTGAGACCACAAACCGTGAGCTTGAGGACACGTCTACGATGGCTGCGGGCGCTTCCTAAATGATCGACCGCGAGTCGAGGACATGGATCGTCGAGCATAAGGCGCGGGTCTTCGTTCGGCGACGACGCCGGTTGGTTATTCAGATCACCGTGTATGTTGGAAAGTGAAGGAAGGTAACGGCGCATGAGTTTCTTTCGATCCAAAGTGCAGCGCGCGGCCGAACTTCTCGAGCAATCGCTCCGCCTCGAGCGGCGCGCGAAGACCTACCCGGAGAAGTATCCCAGCGGCTGGTACCGCGTGGCTTCGGTGAAGGAGCTCGACCGCGCGGCGCGGCGAAGCCAGCCGATCGCCGCCGAGCTGCTCGGTCGACGCTTCGCGCTCTTTCGCGACGGCACCGGCAATGCGCGCGCCGTCGACGCGTATTGCCCGCACCTCGGCGCCGACATGTCGGGCGGTCGCGTGTGCGAGGGCCAGCTCGAGTGCCCCTTTCACCGCTGGACCTTCGACGGCGAAGGTGCCGTCACAAAGATCCCCTATCTCAGCGAGGGGCGGCGCCTTCCCACCGTGCGCGCTCAGTCGCATGCGCTCCTCGAGCGCGACGGCCTGCTGCTCCTCTGGCACGGCGATGAAGTGCCGCACTACGAAGTGCCGGCCGTGCCCGAGCACATGGTGCACCGCGGCGACCACGATGCCGGCGTGGTGTGGATGCACCTTCAGGAGTTCGCCGAAAACAGCGTCGACTTTCAGCACTTCGCGCCCCTTCACGGCAAGATGCGCCTCCCTTGGATCGGCCTTCCCGTACCCGGGCTTTCGATTCGGCACGTGGCCCGTTGGGAACCGTCCGATGCGAAACCGTGGGAGGCACTCTTTCACGATTCGGCGATCTTGGAGTTCTTCGGCCGCGAGCTTCCGGGTACGGGCGCCAAGGCCACGATCACCTTTCACGGACCGGGCAGCGTGGTGCATTTCGAGTTCGCGATCCCCAAGGCCGGTCGCATCGTGATGATTCAAACGCACTCGCCGGTGACGCCGATGGCCCAGCGCGTGCGTTTTCGTTGGTTCGCTGAACGGCGCATGCCGCGCTGGCTCGTCTCCTACGTCGTCGGCAACTGGGTCGCCCAATGGCGTGAAGACATCAGCATCTGGGAGAACAAGATCTTTCGCGATCGCCCTCAGCTCGTCCGCGACGACGGCCCGGTGCACGCCCTGCGCCGCTGGTACCGCCAGTTTCGCTAGACCTGCGTCGACTCGGACGCGTACACGATACCGTCCTCGGTGCAGACGTCGTTCCGTGACCTAACCCGCATTCGTCACCAGATGGCGCGCCCTCGCACAAGCCCTCGAAATCGTTGAGACATTTCTTTCCGCTCAAATACGGATTGTATTTTCCGCTCCAAGAAATACCTCAACGATTCCGAAATCTTGCACGATCATCACACCCCTTGGTGACTCATGCGGGACGTTACTACAGTTACGTCAAGAAGAATCGGCCGACATGGCGCGATCAGAGCGCTTGAGCCCACGGGACGCCGGCGGCTTTGAGACGTTCGATATAGAACGACTCGTCGTAGGGGCGTCCGGTTCTTCGAATGGAAGAGACGATACGTAGCATCGAGCGGGCCACGCGGCGGTAGGCGGTGGCAGCGGGCTGATTCCGAGCCCGTCCATCGTTGTACATGGCTTCGCCCCATGACGTTCGTTGGGCGACCATTCGGCCAAGAAGGTAAACGCCGCGGCGGTCATGAGGGTGTGCCGACCGGCGCATGCGTGCTTGGCCTTTAGGTCGGCCTCGGTGGTCGGTGCCGGAGCCCTTGAAGACGGGTGAGCTTCCCATCCGTACCGAAAGGTCGTCACGGCCTTCGCCCGATTCAATGGCCAAGATCAAGCTGCTGAGCCTCGGTCCGATGCCGGGAATGGACGTCACAAGCTCCGCTTCCTGAGAGCGCTCCATCGCCGCGCTTAGAAGGTCTTCGAGTTTGCTTTGGGCACTGAGGAGGTGACGGATCTGCTCGACGAGCGATCGCACTTCGACGGCTTCCACCTCGGCTACACAGGCGGCCATCGGCCATTCCCGGAGCAGCGCGGCACGGAGCCTAGCGCGCGTCTTGTGATGCACGGCCCAAACGAGCGAAACAAGGCCTCGAGTTCGTCCAGCTGGATGGCTTGCGCATGGTGAGGTGTGGGCGCTTGAGTCAGGAATTCCAGGGTCCAGGCCGCCCGAAGGCTTGAAAGCGCGCTTTCAACCTGAGGCATCAGCTCACGCAACAAGCTACGAAGCTTCTGCTGAAGTTTCGACAGCGCTTCGGCGTTTCGACTCATCACGCGAGCGAGTCGATCAAAGGTCTGCCGCTCTTCTGAAGGCGGTTCCCATGCCGGCGTCCGATGCGCCGTGCTGCGCCCCATCTCGGCCAGAGTGCGTGCGTCTCGCGCGTCGTCCTTGGCGCCACTCGAACAGAGGGATTCCGCAAAACGGAGCGCCTTCTTGCCGTCCACGATGTGCACGACAGCACCGGCGGCAAACAACAGGCGCACCCAGTACATCGCGCCGCATTCGATGACCGCATGCACGGGCTCGTCCGGGTCCGTTCTCACTCGGTCCACGAGCTCCCGAACCTCAGCAAGTGTCGAGCCACAGCCTTTCACATTTTTCGGAGGCTGAGCACCGTACGCCACCGCGCAGCGCAATTTCCTCGCTTCCCAATCCACTCCCAGATACACCATCAAGTCTCCTTTCTTGGAGCACGCTGCTGGGGTGACGGGGCGAGCCTATGAGGTGATTTGCTATTCCGCTCAGGCGTTACTAAGGCCCTCGAACCCGCAGCAGCCCCCAACCCGATGTCCCGCATCGGCCCTCATTAGGGGCGGGCTAACAAACTCGTGGTTGGGGGCAGCGCGCATGGTTCAACGTCTAGCTGACCCACGCCGACTGTCATAGGCTAAGGTGGGCCAGCTACCCGGAAGCGGGTGTGTTGGTGCCGGTGAGGAACCGTCGCGGACGCGGCAGACCTCGCGCGAGCGGGCTGGGCCCGTACGGTGAACGCGGCGTGCCCTGTCGGTCCAGCCGCACGTTGCACGTTCGGGCTTAGCTCAGGAGTTCGGCGGCGATCGCCTCGCTGCGCGTCCAAAGGGCGGCGGCGAGCGCGGCGTCTTGTGCGGTCTGCGTCGGCTCCTTTTCTTGGCAGTCGGCGAAGTACTTGCCCGAAGCCGTGGCCAACGCCGGGTGTGTCGCTACGAGGCATTGGGTCGCCGCGCCCTGCGGAATCGTTTTCATATTGAGTCCGCTGAATACCGTGTCGGCGTTGTCGAGATGGCGCGAGAGGTTGGTGCGAATCACGCCGGGGTGCAGCGAGTTGGCGGTGCGGCTGCTGCCTTCCCAGCGCTTGGCGAGTTCGTTCGCAAAGAGAATGTTTGCAACCTTTGACTGGCCGTACATCTTCCAAGGCGCGTAGTCGCGCTCGCCGCTGAGGTTGTCGAACTCGATGCCGCTGTCCGGTGCCCGACGGTGCGCGCCACTGCTGACGACGACGACCCGCCCATCGTCTGTGAGGGCTGACGCGGCGCCCGTGACCAAGATGAAGTGGCCGATGTGATTCGTTAGGAACTGCAGGTCGTAGCCGAGCGTTGTCTGCGGCGACGGTAGGGCCATCACGCCCGCGTTGCAGATGATCCCGTCGAGTGAATGGCCGGCGTCCGTCAGCGCTTTCGCGCACGCCTGAACCGAATGCGGGTCGGACAGCTCACACGCGAGCGGCGTTCCGTTCGAGCCGGCTTCTTCGAGGGCGGCAGTGGCCTTTTCGATTGTGCGGGCGGTGCCAACCACATGGGCGCCGCGCAGTGCGAGCACGCGCACCGTCTCAAAGCCGAGACCAGAGTTACAGCCCGTGACGACGTAGCGCTTTCCACTCAGGTCGAGGCCTTCGGTGACTTCTTCGGCGGTGCTTTCAAACCCAAAGGCGGAAGTGTTCATAGCCGCACTCTATGCGAGCCGTTGCACCCTGGGGAAATGTGATTTTGCACCCGCGCGCCGCCGGCCGATGGGCCCGCGTTGAACCCGTGCCTTTCGCGGGAGCGGACGAACGCGTTGCCGCAGGCGCAACGTTCACGCCCACCCTTCAACGTTGGCCCGTCACCCGCCCGCCGGGGTCTACCTTTTACCGTTCGACTCAGCGGCCCCTGGGAGCGACGCCAACGCAGCGTCCCGTTTCGCACGTGAAGGTGTCACAGCCACGTTCGCTGCAGCGCGAGTGGCTGCGCTGGCAGTCGGAGGTGTCCAAGCATTCGTCGGGCCAAACGCACGCGCCCCCGGCGCACGCGAAGCGAACGCAAAGGCCCGCATCGTCGCAGGTTTGCACCTCGCGGCAGTCGAAGTCCCGTTCGCAGCGTTCGGGCAGGCGGGTGCAGCGCGAATCGCGCGCGCGGCAGAAGAGGCCTTCACCGCAGCTGTCGTGCTGGACGCGCTCCCGGGAGCGCACTTCGCAGCGGTCGCCCACCTGCGGCGCGTCCAGCGATTCCAGGTCGCACCCGGGCAGCTCCACGTGCATCTCGCCGCTCGCTTCGGGCGCCGGCAGCCCCACGGGCTCGCAAGAGGGCGTGCGAATCACACCGGCCAGTGGCGGAAACGAACACCAAAGACCTCCGTCGATGTGCGATTCGAAATCGAAAGCGTAGGTCAGGCCCTCCACACGGTCGGCTTGGCGGCAGGTGCTGTCGCTCGCGCCAGTGCAGTGGCGCGGAACGAGCGCAGGATGGGGTACGTGCACGAGCACGTGGGTTTCGATCGCGCGATCTTCGCACCGCTCGCAGCCGATAAGGCCCCCATAGCCAAGGAGCAGCGCGCCGAGCGCGGCATCACGCAAACGAATCATCGAAGACGAATTAGCGGGATTCGAGCCACGCCACGATGGCGGCATGGTCCGCTTTGCGCGCGGCTTCGAGCGCCGTGTGCCGGTCCCAGTCAGAGCGCACCGCCGGGTCCGCGCCGCCTTCGACAAGCGCCTTTACGACCTCCAGATGGCCCTTTTCCGCGGCGGCGATCAGCGGGGTCGTTCCAAACTCCACGTGCTGCGCATTCGGGTCCGTGCCCGCCGAGAGCCAATAGGTCAGCTCTTCCAAGTCGTTCGTCTTGGCTGCTTCAAAGAGCGCCTTCCAGTTTCCGCCTGCCGAACCCATGGGCCGAGCGTCCCCCATCGGCCGAGAATCGCAAAGGGGGATCGGCGATGGCGGCGCTCGACCGCTTCGCCTCCATCCTTACGCGCTTGGTCAGCCGCGGTCGTGTTCGACGAATCACGCCGCCGCAACGTCCGATATGCGCGCTCAGTCTGCGACGACGACGCGGTTTCGGCCGCCGTCCTTCGCCTTGTAGAGGGCGCGGTCGGCAAGACGAATCAGGTCGACGCCGGAGTCAGCCTTCGTTTCGGGAAAGGACGCAACGCCCAAGCTGGTCGTGACGGGCAGGCGCTTTCCTTCGTAGGTGAAGGGATAGATCTCCACCCAGTGACGCAGCCGTTCGGCGAAGCGGTGGCCGGCTTCAAGGTCGATGCCGCGACTCAGCACGACGAATTCCTCGCCGCCGTAGCGGGCAAACACGTCTTCGCGGCGCACGGACTCTTGAATGCCCCCGGCCAAGGTCTTCAGAACATAGTCCCCAGCGAGGTGGCCGTAGGTGTCATTCAGCGTCTTGAAGTGGTCCAGATCGAACATGACCAGCGCGAGCGGGCTCGAATGGCGTTGCGCAAAGGCCATCTCCGACTCGAGGCGCTCGAGGAAGAACTTCTTGTTGTAGGCGCCCGTCAGTCCGTCGTGCAGCGCTGCTTCGAGCATCTTCTGCTGAAACTGGGCGTCGAGCTGATCGTGGTACGTGAACTTCAGGATGGTGGTCGTGCCCACCTGAATCTTGTCGCCGTCGCGCAGGGTCTGTTCATTCACTTGATCGCCGTTGACGAAGGTGCCGTTCGTCGAGTTCAGATCTTCGACCCGCACCTCGTTGCCCTGCACGTGAAAGATCGCGTGGCGCCGGGAAATCTCCGTGTCCGTCAGCACGATGGACGCATCGCCGCCGCGGCCGATGTCGTGGGCGCCGCCTTCGAGTGGGAACATCTTTCCGACGTTGGGACCGGCGATCACGATCACGTAGGCGCGCTGGCGCTTCAGGTCCATGACGGCCTTCAGCACCCCTTTCTCCCCCACAATGGTGGCCTCTTCGTCCCATTCCTTGTTCTTCATGACTGCGCTATTTTCACAATACCAAAGGAATCGAGCGTTTTGCTACCTTTCGGATGACGCCTCTCCCACATTCACCGTACGAGCCAGTTGCGGCCGTGGTTCACCCGCGAGCACCGTGTAGCGGATCACGTGGCCCATGACACGCTTTACGTAGCGGCGCGTCTCGTCGAAGGGGATGAGCTCCACAAACAGGTCCAGGTCGTTTGGCAGCTCCCGCTGCCAGCGCCGCACGCGGGCCGCGCCCGCGTTGTAGGCCGCGGCTACCAGAGGGAGCCGTCCGTCAAAGCGCCTCAGAAGCCCGGCCATTTCCGCGGCGCCGAGGGCAATATTGGCCTCCGCGTCGAAGCGCTCAGCCCGAATGCCCAGGCGGCGCGCGTGCCGCGCGGCGACGTTTTCCATCAGCTGGAGCAGGCCCGCCGCTCCAGCCCCGCTGTACGCGCGCGGGTCGTAGCCGCTCTCTTGGCGCATGATGCCGTAGAGCAGCGCCAGCGGAACCTGCTGCGCCGCCGCCGCGCGCTCCGCCGCCGGCAGAAAGGGGCGCGGATAGGCCAGCGGCCAGGCCCATGTGTCCGGCGTTCGCCGAAGCTCTTCGCGGGCACGGCTCGCCAAGCGAAAGGCGCGGCCGATGTCGCCCACCTGCGCGTAGGCGCGGGCCCGTACCTCGTTCACCCGACCGCGCGGCGCCTGGCGCCGAAGGGCCCCATCGGCCCGACGAAGGCGACGGGCGGCATCGGCGCTGAGCCCGAGGGACGCGTACTGAAGCGCGTCTTCGGGAAGCTCGATGGTCAAGGCGGCAGCAGTCTCCGGCGCATCTTCTGGGTCCGGGCACGCGCGCAGGCGCGCGCAGGCGAGGGCGCCGTACCAGCCAAAGGGATCGGCCTCGGCCACCTGCCGCAGCAGGCGCCGGCCTGCCGCACCTCCCTTGGCGCGGCCGGCCCAGTAGCGCCCGCGAAGCCGGTCGTCGCCTTCGGCGTGTCGGGCAAAACCTTCGAAGTGCGTCGCCGCCGGGCGTGCGCGTCCACGCCGCAGCTCGTGCAGGCCGAGTTGAAACCGTGCGCGCTGGGCCCGCCCCCCACCGCCCCGGGCAATGGCGCCCATGCGGCGCCGTCCGTCCGCCGGCGTTACACGCAAAGCGA
>JBCCRV010000086.1:0-15668 GCA_039201085.1 Myxococcota bacterium
CACCCGTCAGGTTAGCGAAAGCCGGTGCTCAGCTCAACGGGGGGCGAATCATCGGGACGCTGGCTAGATGATGCCTGAACACCCCGTCGGCGTGCATGACTCACCGGCGGCGCAGCACTGACACGAGGCAAAGCACGCGGTCTCGCCGGGCGCGCAGGCGAGCGGTTCGCACACGCCAAAAATGCACGACTCGCAGAGGCCACAGGTCGGTACGCAAGCGCTGGGCTCGCATTCGAAGTCGCCAGGCGCCGCCGGCTCGGGTTGTTCCGCACACACGAAACCGGGGTCACACGTTCCGAGGCACTCGCCTCCGCAACCGTCGGACTCGCCGCAGGCGCGTCCTTCGCAGGAGGGTTCGCAAACGCAGCTTCCGCCGCGGCACTCTTCGTTTTCGCCGTCGCAGCGCGTGCCAGCGGAGCAGCGGCCGCCGCATCCGTCGTCGGGGCGGTCGCCGCAAGCACGGGTCGAGGGCGCCGTGCAGCTCGGTGCGCAGCAGCTGTCGTCGCGGCAGCGCTCGCCTGGCTCGCAACGGGTGCCCGTCGGGCAGGCGGCGCAGCCGGGCGGCTCCACCGGATCGGTACCGCAAGCCAGGCTGCCAGCCGGCGCGCAGTCTGGGCAGCAGCTGCCACCCGTGCACGTGGCTCCGTCCGCGCAGCCGGTTCCAACGCCGCAGGTACGGCAGACTTCGCCCGCCGCGTTGAGCTGATCCGGAATATCCTCGCCGCACGCCACGCTCGAGGCGTCCGGACATAGAGGACAGCAGCTTCCGCCGCGGCAGCTTTCGCCGGAAGGGCAGCGCGTTCCCGTCGAGCAGTTGCGGCACACGCTTCCGTCGGCCGCGAGCCGGTTGGGAATGTCCACGCCGCAGTCGACCGAGTTGCGCCCGGGGCAGTTCTCACAGCAGGTGCGCGCGCCGGCGCCGCTCGTGCCCGGCGGGTTGATGCAGCGCGTACCGGACGCGCACGAGTTGCCGAAGCCCGAGCACTCGCGGCAGCTGAGATCGGGGATTTCGTCGCCGCACGCCACCGTGCCGGCGGAGGCGCAGCGATCGCAGCAGACGCCGTCGGCGCCACCGGTGCAGGTCTCGCCACTGCCGCAGCCCGCCGTGCCGAAGCCCGAGCATTCGCGGCAGACTTCACCGTCCGGTCCAAGCACGTCGGGGATCTCCTCGCCGCAGGCGACGGCCGAAGCGGCCGGACAGTCTCCGCAGCACACGCGATCCTCGGGGTCGCTCGTGCCTGGAGGGTTGAGGCACGACGTGCCTCCTTCGCACCGGCGACCCACGTTCGAGCACGTCCGGCACACGTCGCCGCCCTCGCCGACCACATCGGGAATCGGATCACCGCAGGCGATCGTGTTGCGCCCTGGGCAGTTCCCGCAGCAGCTGCCTTCACGGCAGCTCGAGCCACCGGGACAGAGCGTGCCTTCGCCGGGGCACTCACGCCCGCCGCGGCACGTGTCTGGGATCTCGTCGCCGCACGTGACGTCTTCCGCTTCGGCGCAAACGCTGGTGCACGCACACATGCCGTCCATGCACACTTCACTCTCGTCGGCGCACGGACCGTCGCACCGACCGCCACAGCCGTCATCGGCGCCGCAAAGGGCGTCTTCTTCGCACGACGGAATGCATTCGCAAAGGCCGGTGTCTGGGTTGCATTCCTCGTTGTCGGCCTCGCACGCACCGACGCAGAAACCGCCGCAGCCGTCATCCGCTCCGCATAGGCCGTCGGCCGCACAGCGCGGCACGCATACGCAGCTGTTGGCAATGCAGCGGGCCGGGGGCTCGCAGGGCGGATCGCAGTCGCACGTCGCGACGCACTCGCCGTTCTGACAGATGCTGCCCGGGTCGCAGACGACGCCGAAGCAAGGATTGTCGAGGCACTCACCGTTGCGGCAGAACTGACCTTCGTCGCAGGTGACGCCTTCGCAGGTGGAGCGCGGGGTGCAGGTGAAGTGGCATGCCTCGTCCGTGCCGCAGGACGCCGCACAGGCATCGATCGCTCGGCATCCGCCGGTGGAGCGGTCGCAGAACTCGCCCGCAGCGCAGGTCACGCCCTCACACACCACGGGCAAACAACCGGGGAAGCACTCACCGTCGACACAGGTTTCGTTGTCCTCGCATGTCACCCCTTCGCAGGGATCGACGAGATCGACGCACACCGCGCGGCAGCGCGTCTCGCCTTCGCACGGACTCGCCGAGGCACAGGGGTCCCCTTGACAAACGCCCCCAAGGCAAACGTCGCCGGGGTTGCAATCGAGATCCGACCCGCACCGACGGGGTCCCGCGTCAGGCATGCCGCGATCGGTCACGCCGCGATCCTCATCGGCGTCTACCCCTTGCTCAGGCGCTTCAATCACGTCCGGTCCGGCGTCTATCGTGCCCCCCGGTTCATCTTCGCTGCAGCCCGTCACTACAAGGACGCCCACCAGCGCGATCGCCTGCCAACACGTTCGTTTCATCTCGCCTCCACCATGAGCGTACCGGAACGAGCGCACCGATGTCGAAACGCTTGCGAGACAGGCGCGAGGCGAAAGGACGGTCGCAGGTGGGCTCGTGTGGTGACACCTGCGAGGTGTGGGTGCGCTTCGCCGAGAACGAAACCCGCCGACGAAACACATCGTTCACAGGCTCCGGGTGCCCCGCTTCGATGCGAGGCGCGCGGCCGTGCTAGCGCGTTCCGATCGATCTTCGACGGGTGGACGCGCACGGCGAAAACCCGTTTCTTCCCAATGACGTGCGTGGAGAATGCGGTGGACCGGTTGGTTCGTTTCGCCGCCCACGCCTGTGGAGTGAAGAACGCGTCAGTGGACGGCTGCGGCCACGCGCGCAGGTGCTGAACGCGTGTTGTCCAGTTCGGCGAGCTGGAGCTCTTCGATCGGATTCTCGCCGCTCCAGAGTCGACCGCGGAGCATATGGGTCCACATTTTGAAGTCGCCGTAGAGCGACCAGATTGGCTGCTTGAAGGTCGCCGGGCGGTTCTTCTCGATCAGGAAGTGGCCCGCCCACGCGCATCCATAGGCCCACACAACGCCACCCAAAAAGATCGGCGATGCGAGCGTTGGCAGCGCCAACATCGCGGCCATGTGCTTGAACGCCGGACCCTCGTTTTCGCGCTTGATCGCGTCACGCATGATCAGCCCGAAACCGGCCATGGCAAGGGGAAAGCCAACGGGATTCGCAACCGTCGACGCCGCAAGTGACGCAAACCATCCCGTCGTTCCCACGAAGTGCAGGCGACGAGAGTTCGCGTTCTCGTGCTCAGAGAGATAGAAGGGGAAGAACTCTTCGAAGGAATTAAACCGTTGTTCGCTCATAGCCCTGCAAAGGGTATCGGCATTGGGACCGAAAGGCCGGTGCTTTTTACGTGCCGCGTGAGCGCCGCCACACGCCATGCGACAGCGGCGGGGAACCACACGCCAAAGCCCCCGTCGGGACCGGGCGATGGGCATCCTGCCCGCGGGTGCCGCGCCGGGGCGTGGGCATGAGAGGCGTTTTCCTCGCGGGGATCCTCCTCGGCGGAGCGCTGCTGGCGGCGGGCGCCTCCCAACTGGAGACGAGCTTCGATCCCGCGGATCTGATCGCGGGCCCGGCGCCCGAACCGACGTTTGCTTTTTTGCTGACGGACGAACGGGGTGACGCCATCGACGCGCTCTCACGCGCGCTGCTGGACCTTGGCGCTGAGGTCACCAGCGCCACAACGGTGCCCCTTCCGCGGCGGGGCGAAGGGGACCTCGACGCGATCCTGACGCTCATTGAAGCGGCGCCCGCCGCCTTTCCCGGCGGACTCGCTGCGATCGGCGAGCGCCTCGGCGGCGAATTTGTGATCGCGCCCCTCGGCGATGGCGAGGCCTTCGACGACGAGGACCGGGAAGCCTTTACGGCAGCGCGCCCCCTCCTTGAAGGCCGGCTGCTACTGCCAAGCGGACGCGCCCTCGTGTTGGCGAAGAACATCACACTCGAGCAAGCGAGCGCCGTCGCCCGCGACCATGGGGCCGAGCTCACAGGGCTCCCCGTACTTAAGCAAACGCTGGAAGACCGTCTCCATCAAGATGCGATTCGGCTGCTTTCGCTGGCGCTCTTGCTGACGGCCGTGCTCCTGCTCGCCGTATTTCGTCGCGCAGACGTCGCCAGTGGTCCGCTTCTGTGCGCTGGCGTCGCCATCGCCCTTACCTTTGGCTGCGCGGGCTGGCTGGGCATTCCGATGTCAATCCTCACGGCAATCACGCCGCCCGTATTGCTTACCGTCTGCGTGGGCGACGCACTGCACCTGCTCGTGCGCTTCGGCGCCGGTGGTCCGACGCCCGCGGCGGAGAGTCGGCGGGCGCTCTTTCGTGCGTGCCTGGCTACGACACTGACCACGGCCGCGGGGTTTGCGTCGCTTTCCGCCGCACAGTCGGGAGCCATCGTGCGCTTTGGACTGCTCACAACGCTCGGCGTATTCTTTGCGTTCGGCGCCGTGATGGGTCTGCTTCCCCTCCTGCTCGCACGGGCTAAGCCACCGCCCAAGCGCTGGGGTCGCATCGCGTCGATGCCGCTGCTGGGGCGCCTCGCGATGCGCGTGCATCGGCGTCGCGCCGCGGTGCTCGCGACGGCCGCAGGCTTCGCGCTTCTGGCAGGCGCGGGTGTCGCGCGGGTGAACGTTGGAACGCGGCTGCTGGCCCCCTTCGGGGCAGACGACGAGGCGGCCGCGCTGGCCCGCGAGATCGACGCAGACTTCGGCGGCCTTCGCCGCATGCGCTGGGTCGTGAACGGACCGGCGCACGCCCCAGAAACGCTGGAGAGGCTTCGTGAACTTGGTGCGCTCGCGCGCGCGGGCGGCGCTGCCGTACGCTCGCCCGCGACGGTGCTCGATGGCGCGTGGTCTCGCCTCGCCGATGGCCCCCTGCCCGATGCCGCGATCGAGGCACTGGCAGCGCTCGCGGCACCGGCTCTTGTGGACCTTGAAGCGGCGGACCAGTCGCGTCTCGAGCTCACCTTCGCAGACGCACCGGCGGAAACCTTCGCCGCCGTCGGCGCACAGGCGCTGGCCGCGGGCGCCGACGAGGTTCACGGCGAAGCGTGGCGAACCGGCAACGGGCTCGCCCAACTTCAGAGCGACCTGGCAGGCACCTTTGGCGTCGCGGTCACGAGCGTATTCCTGCTCATCTTGCTCTTCTTCGGTCCGCGCCTCTGCGCGGCGGCGCTGCTCCCAAACCTGCTTCCGCTGCTCGGCGTACTCGGCTACATGGGCGCCAGAGGTATCGCGCTGGATTTGAGCACGGCCATGGTGTTTGCGGTCACGCTGGGCCTCGTGGTCGACGGCACGCTGCACCTGCTGGCGGCGCAGCGGGCGCACCAAGACTTGGAGGCGGCATTCCGGCACTCGGGCGGAGCCGTGATTTTGGGCGGCGCGTCGCTGCTCGTCGGCTTTGCTTCGCTCGCCTTCAGCGACCTGCTTCCGCTGCAGCACTTTGCCGAACTTGCCGGGGTGGCCATCGCGCTCGCTACGCTCGCGGAGTTCTTGCTGCTTCCGGCATGCCTACCGGCGAAGAAGCCGTGACGTGGCCACCGTGGAGCAACTCCCATCGGAGACGTGACGCCAACAAGGGTCGAGGCGGGCACCGTTCAAGCTGAGGGCGGTGTATCGCGGGAGCGCCTACGGAAGCTGAACCGGACCAACGGTGGGCTCGTCGTCGAGATCGCGCGCACTGCCGAAAAAATCCAGGCCCGTGGCACCGTCAAGCAACGCGCGGGGAAGCTCAGGAATGCGAGGGAACATCGAACCGAGACGAATCGAACGGACCAGCTCGACGTTCGCGTGGGTGGGCTCACGCGCGAAGTCCGCCTCGGTCACCAGTTCAAGCCCCGCGTAACGGTAGTCGTTGTCCTCGACGGAAACGTTGCTCACCATAAAACGCTGAGCGTTGCCGACGAAAGCGAACGGTCGGTCGCAGTTTCCCGGGACAAAGACGTTCGAGAGGAACGCGCTCCGGCCGCCGTCCACCCTTGCGGCGGCACACCCGAGCGGGACTCGGTCGGCTTCCACGTTGACGGCGAAGAGGTTGTGACGGGCCCGAAGCTCGCCCGTACGAACGAGTACGGCGATGCCATCGTCGTCTGGATCGGCTTCGTCGTCCGAAGACGCAAAGGCAATGACCAGCGAATCGTGCAGATCGACGCTCGAGCCGTTGCGAACATCGAGCGCGGTCACCCGACCGGAAGGACCGCCGCTGATACGCGAACGACCGATGCGAACCTTCGAGTCTATCATCTCGAGCCCGACAACGGCCTGCGGCTCACCGGCTCGCGCGCCCAGCTGACCCCACAGAAGCGAATCGGCGATCTGCTCACAGGCCCCGTCGCCGATGCATCGCATCGCCCGCGCTTCGCCGGAAAACCCTTCCTCACCGTTCGCTCCGGCCCCGGCAACGAACGCCCTCCAGAGGCGGCAGCGGCTTCCGGACTGGCACGAAAGTCCCACGGAGCTGCGGGCATTGCCCTCACGAAGGCCGGTAATCATCGGAACTCGGTTCACCGCGCTCGTATTGAAGCGGCTCGCATCGACGGATTGAACGCTGAGCGGGCATGCGTCGGCGTGAACGCCGACGACGACGCCAGCGGCTTCGCCTGATCCGTAGACTTCGGCGTCGGCGATCACCGCACGCTCGCAGCCATCCAGATCGACCACGCGGAATGCTCCGGCGCCCACATGATGCACCGTCGATTCCACCAGGTCGATTTGCCGCCCGTCGCGCACTCGAATCGTCGCGCCCATTTCACCCGCCACCGAGCCTACCGTGCGAAAGGTGCTTCGCAGGCCCCGCAGCGTTGCACCATCCTCCAAGTAGACCGCCGGTTCGCCGCCCGTGTTGAAGACACCGGGCGCGTTCCTCGATCCACTGTCGATGATGCCAACGACCGCGCCTCCACGTGCCTCGATCGTCGGCCGATCGCCTCCGGAGCGAACGCGGCTGCGCAGCACCGTAAGGCGCGCACGATCGCCGAGGACGATCGCGGCGTCGAGGCCGCCATCGACCTCGGAATCCTGCAGGATGAGATGGGCGTCGTCTTCCACGAAAATGGTGGGATCGGAGCCGGCGGATGGGTCGATGACGCGCACCCGTTCGAGCATCACTTCGCCCTGAATGCGAATGGGACCGAGCAGGGTCGCTCGCTCAGAGCCGACGCATTCGGCCGGGGAGCTCACGATCGTTCGGCTCGACGGGCAGGTCCCGCCGCGAAAGACGAAGGAAGATTCGAACACCAGCGCTCCCGGGCACGTGCCGTCGAGCCCAAGGTACTCGGTGCACGTTCCCGGACTCGGAAGGGGGAGGGGCGCCGGTCCGATGTCCGCTGCGGTGACGGGAATACACGGGATCACTGCGTCCAGCACCCCATCGCAATCGAGGTCTTGCTCCGCACCGCCAGCCGCGCAGGTGATCGGAGCGCTCCTTTCCTCCGGGAGCGCGGAATCGCAGTCGGGCGCACGACGCGAGCACGACTCGGGCGCGTAGTTCACGTCGAACTCACACTGGTCACCGGAATCGCCGTCGGCGTCTTCGTCGTCGCCATACTCCACGGGGGTGAAGAACACGCCGCACTGGGGCGCCAGCGGCTCAGGCTCGGTTACGCGCACCGTCTCGCCGGCCCCGGGAACGGCCAGCGGAAAGGGTTCATCGACGCAGCTCGGCTCGCCGCCATCTGCGTTGATCACATCGCCGCCCGCATCGACGTTTCCGTCGCCGGCCTCAATCCCGCCGTCGGGACGAGAGACGTCGAACTCGCCTCGGTCAGCGGCGCCGTCTTCTGTCGCGTCGAGTCGACCGCCATCGACAACTGCGCCGTCGACACCGGGGTCCGGCGGGTCGAGGTCCAGCGTAAGGCCGCAACCTGCAAAGCAAAGCGCAACAAGGGAACGATAAGAACGCACGTTTTCAAGCGTATCGGAAACCGGACGAACCCGCCCGGGGCCGGGCGCTCTCAGCCCGAATAGCCGATCACAATTCGAGGACGGTACCGTTCGGTGGTCAACGCAGGCTCGCCAAACCGTCGCCCTCTCCGCCTTCTCGTCCGTGGAACGGAGTAGGCGCGGGCGTCAGCGGTGCGGCAGTTAGTCGACCGGCCCGACGGTCGCGGGGTAGCTACGGAGGTTGTCAACCAAGTCTCGAACCGCACCGGCGCGAACGTCCACGACGCCGCGAAGTGGACTGCTGGCGTCCACCGACGGCACGTCGCCGGACAGGTCGTCCCTGCCGAACGTGATATCCCCGATTTGGTTGAGCGGCGACCCGTCCGGCCATCGGATCACACTGCCAATGGGTGATGCATTCCAGGCGCTGATGAAGGGGAGCCGGTTTGACCGAAGCGGCGTTGGATTCTCGCATGGCCCGCCCAGCACAAGGTTGGCAAAGAGAGCCAGGTCCGCGTTGATCGCGTCGACGCCGGCGCACGTACCGGTGACGCTGGACCCGATGAAACGTCGGCCGGCGAAGAGCGAATGACGTGCGTAAAGCGCGCCAAGCACTTTGGCGCCCGACGCATCCACGCCACGTGTGCCGCCCTGGCCAGTGATGGCCACGAAGACCGAATCGTGGGCGTGCAGGGTGGCTTCCGTGTCAACGGCGACGCCGTAGGCACCGTCGGCATCGCTGCCCTCAACCACTGAGCGGCCGACAACCGCCTCCGAGCCTTCGCGTACGTGCAGACCCACGTGCGTACCCGCCGATCGACTCAGCCCAATACCTCGGTGGCCGACGAGCCGTGAGCGCTCGATGCGCACGCCGCCCCCACCCGCGCTCACGACGCCCCGGGCGCGCTCGAAGACCAGATCGTCATCGCCGCCGCTCACCGTGGCGCCCATGACCGTCGCGTTCAGGAGATGGCACCGTTCGCTTCCTCGGCAAAGCAGGCCGGTCGCAAACTCTGAGAGGCCTCCTTCGCTCCCAGCCACGCTGAACAAACGCACGCCCTCGGTTGCGAATGGCCCGGACTCCTCGAGCCAGAGCGGGCAGTTCACGGCGTCGATGCCGATGGCGTCCGTCGCCGGTCCCGATGTGCTGATCGCGCTTTCGCGAACGAGGGCCTCAGCGCAGCGGACCAGAAGCAGACCTGCCGATCGGCCGCCATCCGTTCGTGCGCGCAGGCGACTGCGAATGATCCGCACTTCGTCCGCCTCTTCAACGGTCACGGCGCTGGCAGCGCTCCCCTCCGTTCCCAGCCACGAGCTGTGAACTTCGAGGTTGGCCTCGGGCCCTGAGAGCGACACGGCGGGCCGTCCGTTACTGCCGAAGATGCCGAGATCGGAAGCCCCGAGCGCCGCGCAATCCCGAGCGTTCTCACAGTTTCCGAGCAACTCGACCTGGCCCGATCGAACATCGATGGCGGGCGCGGTCGCAGACGTCTCGGTCCGAACGCTGCTGGCGACGACGCTGAGTTCCCCGCCGTCCACGCGCACGAACCCACGACGTCCATAGGTCACGCTTGAGCGCTCGATTCGAAGATGCGCGCCGCGCTCTACGATGAACAAGGGCTCCGTGGAATCGCTGCCGCCTGCCGGTTCGATGTCGACATCATGCAGCGTCAGTTCTCCGTTTACGACAAAACCCGGTACGACCTGCAGCACGATGCGAGTGCCGTCGCACGCGGGGGGTACTGCCGCACGGATCTCTGCGTTTCCGCGGAAAACGAGCCGCGTGGAATCGAAGCGAAACCGGCCGTCGCAGACCCTCGGCGCAAAGCACGTGGTCCCATCGACCAACGTGAGAATCGCCGAGTTAACGTTTTGAGTGGACTCGCAAGCGCTCCGCAGCGGGCAGTCCTCGTCGATCATGCCGTCAGCATCCGAATCGGTCAGTGTGCAGTCATCGATCCCCGGGCTGGCGCGCGTCGCACAGTCCCCGGTGCACGCGGTCAAACTCGCGGGTCGCTCGCCGAGGCCGCAGACGAGATCCGGACGAAAACACGCATCCGTGAAGGGATCGTTGTCTTCTTCAATTAAACCGGGCGAGTCGACGGCCTCGAACTGGGCGATGCGGAGTTCGCCGTCGATGCACGCCTGCAGCTCACGGACGTCTCCACCGAGGTTCCTCGCGTTGAGCGATCCCTCGACGCAAGCCCCCAAGTCTGGACGCGCATCGCTCGGACCAATCTCCACCCCGTCGTCGCCGGCAGCATCATCGTTCGCGTCGACGCCGCGTTCGGGCGCGCCATCGACGCGGGCGTCCTGCGGTCTGTCCGGTGACTGATCCATTCCCGTCTCCGGGCGCAAATCCGGGGACGCCGCGTCAGGCTGGCTGCCTTCGAAGGGCGGCGGATCGTCCGGATCGAGGTCCAGCACCAATCCGCACCCACCCAGCCAAGCGGCTACGAGGGCCCATTGCGCCAAACCAAGAGCCTTCATACACGTCACCATAACATGGCGTTAAGTATGCGAGCTCATACAGGGCAACATGGATTTAAGCGTTCCGAGGGGCGCCGGCCAGACGCGCTGGTCCGCGACCGGGTCGACCGCTAGGCCGACGCCGCTGCAGCCGCGATGGACCGGCGTTCGACCACGGCCGCGTTTGGGCTGAGATCCAAGGTACGGCCGCCTACGCCACTCCTCGACGACTTCGCGCCCTTGGGCTAGCGTCCGCCATGACCGAACGCGCCGCCGAACCCGCTCCGAGCCGTCCAGACTCGATTCGTCAAGGGACAAGCCGGGAAGAACTCGAGTGCCTCAACCCCGCCACCGGCCAGCGCCTCGGCACCGTCCGGGCTCAAAGCGCCGAAGACATGAAGGACGCCGTCGCTCGGGCGCGTCACGCTCAGCGCGCGTGGCGCGGCACGAGCTTTCGTACGCGCCGCAAGGTGCTGCAGCGCATTGGAGACCACATCCTGCGCGAGGCCGACGCGCTCTGCGCGCTCATGTGCGAAGACGCTGGCAAGACGCGGGAGAACGCGCTCCTCGGTGAGATTTGGACCGTGAGTGAAAAGCTGCGCTGGACGTTGAAACACGGCGAAAAGCACCTGCGGCCCGAGCGCGTATCGAGCGGCCTCTTTCCGCACAAGCGCGCGACCATTGAGTTTCATCCGCGCGGCGTCGTCGGCGTGATCGCCCCGTGGAACTACCCGCTGCAAAACGTGCTCGGCCCGGTCATCCCGGCTCTCTTCGCCGGTAACGCCTGCATCGTGAAAATCAGCGAGCACGTCGCCCATTCGGCCGCGCGCATTCAGTGGATCTTCGACGAAGCCTTCGATCACTTCGGCCTTCCTCGCGAACTGGTGCAGCTTGTGCTCGGCGATGGCCGCACGGGCAAGGCGCTCATCGACGCGCACGTCGACTTGATCGTGTTCACGGGCTCGATGGAAAACGGCCGTAAAGTGCTGCGCAGCAGCGCCGACACGATCACGCCCGTGATCTTGGAGCTCGGCGGCAAGGACGCCCTCGTCGTGCTGGACGATGCACACCTCGAACAGGCAGCCCATGGCGCCCTCGCAGGCTCGTTCATCGCTGCTGGCCAAAACTGCCTCGCGGCGGAGCGCACGCTCGTTCAGCGTCCCGTCTACGAGGCCTTCGTCGCCCGCGTGACGGAGCTCGCATCCCAGCTGCGCCAAGGCGATCCACTGGACGGCGCGGGCGCCATCGACGTGGGCGCGCTCGTCACGCCCGCCCAGCTGCAAATCGTGCAGGACCTCGTCGATGACGCCATCGCCAAGGGCGCCCGCGCCGTGGTCGGCGGCTCCCGTGGACCGGCCAGCGGCAACTTCTTCCAGCCCACCGTGCTCGTCGACTGCACGCCCGATATGCGGATCATGCAGGAAGAAACCTTCGGTCCGATCATGGCCATCGCACCCTTCGACACGGACGACGACGCGGTGCGCATCGCCAACAGCACCGAGTACGGTCTTTCGCTCACGGTGATGAGCAAGAGCGGCCAGCGGGCGAAGGCCATCGCCGACCGCGTGGTGAGCGGCAGCTGCTCGATCAACGACTTCGGGCTGACGTACATGGTGCAGGGCCTTCCCTTCGGCGGCGAGCGCGGCTCAGGCTTCGGCCGCCTCAACGGCCGCGAGGGCCTGCGCGCGTGCACGAACCAAAAGGCCGTGCTCGAAGACCGCTTTCCCATCCACCTTCCGGCGAAGCTCTTTCCCGTGACGCCCGGCGACTACAACACCTTCAAGGGCACGATTCGCCTGATCTACGGGCGAGGCAGCGAGCGCGCGAAGGGCGCTGCCGATTTGGCGCGCGGACTCTGGGCCTCGCTGACGCGCTAGGGCCTCTCTCGAGATGACCAAAGACAGGTACGATCTCATCGTGGCCGGAGGCGGATCCGCCGGCTGCATCGTCGCGGCCCTCGCGGCGAAGGCCGGCCGGCACGTGCTGCTGCTCGAGGCCGGCCCGGACACGGAGCGCCACCCCGCGACGCTCCGCGACTCGGGCTACAAGGAAGCGTTCACGGACGACGCACTCCTTTGGCACCGCTTCACGACGCGCGACCCCCGCTGGGGCCGGCGAGCGCTCTTCGCCGGCACGGGGCGCGGCCTCGGCGGCAGCGGCAGCGTCAACGCGATGGTCTACACACGCGGCGCCCGCGAAGACTTCGACGAATGGCCTGAGGGTTGGAACTGGAGCGATTGCGAACGCGCCTTCGAGGCCGTCGAGCAAACGCTCAAGCCGGCGCCGCGAAAGCCCACCGAGTGGTGCGAAGCCGCCATTGGCGCCGCCGAGTCCGTGGGCTTTCGGCGAAGCGCCGACCTCAACGACGGCGACCTTTCGAACGTGCTCGGCTACGAGGCGATGAATGCGCGCAGCGGCGAGCGACGTAGCAGCTACGTGGCCTTCCTGCGGCCGCTCCGCGAGCGCGTCACCATCAAAACGGGCGCTACGGCAGACCGCGTGCTCTTCGAAGGCACACGCGCGATCGGCGTAGCCTATATCCAGGGCGGCGAACCGAAGCGCGCTTACGGCGACGAGGTGGTGCTAACGGCCGGCGCCCTCGCGACGCCGGCGATTCTTCAGCGGTCCGGCGTGGGCGCCGCGGGGCACCTTCAATCGCTCGGCATTCCCGTGAACGTCGCCCTGCCCGGCGTCGGCCAAAACCTGCACGACCACCCGAACGTGCAGCTCTTCTTTCGCGGCAAGGCGGAGGTCGATTGCGCCTACCCGCAGCTCTACGGCTTTGCGCGCGCGCGCCATGACTCCTCCCTTCCCGCAGGCCAGTCGGACAGTTGCTACGTCTTCTACCCGGCGCGCTCGAGCCTGCGCGAAGGCATGATGCGCATCGTGCCGACGATGCTCCCGCCTGCGGCCTATCGCAACGCCATGCTTCGGCGCTGGATGATGGGCGCCATCGGCCGAAGCTTCTACGCCGGTCCGATGCAGCGCTTCGTCGAGCGCCTGTGGGGCATCGTTGTAATTTTGGGCAAGCCCGAGAGCCGCGGCAGCCTTCGCATCCTGAGCGACGATGCGCGGCAGCTTCCGCGCATCGACCCGGGCTACCTGCGGCACGACGCGGACGTCGACACGCTCGTCGCCGGCATCGAACTCGCCCGCGCCGCCGCGCGCGCCGAGGCGATGGAGCCCTACCAGGGCGGCGAACTTTTCCCAGGCCCGCTCGGCCGAAACCGCGACGCGATCGAGCGCTTCATTCGCACGAACTTCATGACGACCTACCACTACGCCGGCACGTGCCGCATGGGCACGGATGCCCAGGCCGTGGTCGATCCCGAAACACTCCGGGTGCACGGCACGGACGGCCTTCGCGTGGCCGACGCGTCCGTCATGCCCGTCACGCCCGTCTCGGCGCTCAACGCACCGAGCATGATGATCGGCCACCGAGCGGCGACGATGATGGGCCTAGTCTCAACCCCCTCCGCCACCCCCGTGAACGCGTGACCGCAGAACTTGCTTCTCGCTTGAGCCGCAGCGCGCCGGCCACCCATGCCCTCTCGTTCGAGGGCATCTTTGCCTTCAGCGGCGACGCGCACGTGCACGCCTACCGCCTAGCCAACGGCCTCCGCGTGCTGCTCCTGCCAGACGGAAGCGCGCCCGTCGCCAGCTTGCAAACCTGGATGAGCGTCGGAAGCCGTGACGAAGAGCCCGGCCGCACCGGTCTCGCCCACTTCTTCGAGCACCTGATGTTCGTGGGAACGGAGCGATTTCCGCCAGGCGAGTTCGATCGCGAGCTCGAAGCGATCGGCGCCGAGTTCAACGCTGCTACCTGGACCGATTGGACGCAGTACTACGCCACCTTTCGCTCAAAGGAACTGGAGCGCGTCGTCGAGCTTGAAGCCGATCGCTTCGAAAACCTGGCACTGGGCGAAACACAGATTGCCTCCGAACGGGAGGTGGTCATAAGCGAGCGGCGCGACCGGGTGGACGACGACGTGAACGGTAAGGCCAGCGAGTTGCTCTTTCAGCTGGCTTTCCGCAAGCACGGCTACGGCCATCCAACCATCGGATGGATGGAAGACATCGAACGCTATGACCGTGAAAGCTGCCGTCGCTTTGCGACGCACAACTACCGCCCCAGCCGAGCTTCGCTGATCTTCGCCGGAGAGTTCGACACGCAGAGCACCCTCGAACTCGTGCAGGCGCACTACGGCGGCCTGGCCGCCGTTCAGCTACCAGTGCGGAACCAACTGGGAGAGCCCGCGCAGAGCCGCGAACGCCGCCTCCACACGACGCTTCCCGCCGAAACGGAAAAGCTCCTGATCGGTTACCGGGCTCCTGCTATCGCCGAGCGCGATTGGCGCGTGCTCGCCGTCGCGGGCGACCTTCTGCTCGGCGGACGCAGCGGCAGCCTCTACCGTCAACTGGTCCTCGACGACGAACTTGCGACGAGCGCGTACGGATCGCTGACTCCTTTCGAACACCCCGGTCTCTACGAGATCGGCGTTTCGATGCGACCCGATCAGGCTGCGGAGTCGGCATTGACGCGGATCGACGAAGCGATGCGCCGACTAGCCGACGAGGGACCGAGCGAAGCTGCGCTGGAGCGAGCAAAAGCCCGATCCGAACTCTCGCTCCTCTCATCAGCCAGCAGCGTCAGCGGAAAAGCGGAGCAGGTGGGCTTCGATGTGACGGTCTTGGGCGCGCCTCTTTCAATCGATGCCCGTATCGAAGCCTACCGTTCGGTGACAAGATCGGACGTACGCCAAGTGGCAAGGAAGTACTTTCAGACGAGCCAGCGGAGTGTTGTGATCGTTCGACCGCAGCGCGAGCAGCCACGAATCGCCACCACCGACCCATCGGAAGTCGACAACCCAAGCAGCCCGGAAAAGACCGAATACACCGAGGAGACCCCGGCCGACATGGGGGTCTACGTGGAAGGGTTCGGAAGTCGATTCTTGGTCATCCCCATCACCGAGGTTGCACAAGTGTCCGGCGGCGAAAGCGCGAAGCCGGGTTCGCTCGTCGCGGCGCATCGAACAAGCGAACGCCTATACAACAGCTTCGTGTGGCTGAACGAAGGCGGCCCGACACTGGTAGGAAACGCAGACGGCGAGTTGGTGGGCATTGAAGCCCGGGGGTCCGGGCGCACCGACCCCAAGTGGACGATTGCGTGGGGCGGTACACACGCCGATTGGCCCACGGGCTACACGCTTCAGGTGGTCGTTCCCGATGGCCGGGTGGTCTACCAGCTAGCACCGACGAAGTCACCGGAAGCGGATGTGCTGATCTTCGTCCGTGGATGGCGCCCCGCAC
>JBCCRV010000087.1:0-15584 GCA_039201085.1 Myxococcota bacterium
CCGCGCGCGACCAGCTCCGCGTGCTCGCCATCGGTGACCTGACGGGAGATGGGACAGACGACCTGGTGCTCGCTGCGCCAAACGCGGACGGTGGAACCGGGCGCGTCTATGTGGTTCCCGGTGGTCAGAGCTTCAGCGATGTCGACCTCGCTTCGCCGGCCATCACGGTGTTCACGATCGCAGGAGGGGCCATGGGCGACGAGCTGGGCCAGGTTGCCGCCATCGGCCAGGTGGACGGTTCCGGCACCCTCGACCTCGTCGTCACGGCCACGGAAGCCAGCCCGGGCGGACGATCCCGCGCTGGCGAGGCCTACGCATTCTTCGGTCCCATTACGGGCGACCTCTCGATCGCTGCGGCCGGCGAAGACGTCCGCTGGCAGGGCGGTGAAAGCTCGGAGCAGTTCGGCCGTGCCGTCGCGATCGCGAACGTCATGGGCGGAACGGACAGCGACGTGATCTTCGGGGCTTCCCAGTTTGACCGCTCGCCCGGCGTGCAGGCTGGTGGCGTGTTGATTTGGGCAGACGCCCAGTCGACCGGCACGACCTACGACCTGAACGGAGGCGCCAGCGCGGACGCGCTCTTCCTGGGTCGCGAACCGGCGGACCTCTTCGGAAACGTGTTGATCGCTGCCGAGCTGACGGGCGATTCGTTCGCGGACATCGTGGCCTCCGCGTCGTCCGCGGATGGCCCCTCAAACGGGCGCGACCGGGCTGGTGAGGCCCTCGGCATCACCGGCGAAATGACCCCTCCCGCCGTTACTGACATGGCCCTCAAGACCCCGGACTTTTCAGTGTTTGGCGCCGCGGTTCGGGCATCGCTGGGCTCGCACCCGTCGAGTCTGGCGGTGGGTGACTTCGACAACGACGGAAACACGGACCTTTGCGTTGGAAGCTTCCGAGCGGGGGGCGGCTTCGGGCAGGTTGACTGCTTCAGCGCCCTTAGCTTCTAGCGATGGCACAGCTTGCCGACCTCCGGGTCGGTCCTGTGCACTATGGCGGCCAAAGTTCGTTCACGGACCATAAGAGGACGTACAATGCGGCGGGCGCTGTCGTTACAAACGACCGGGGTTCGGCACCGCATGGATGAACTCGAGCGAATGCAGTGGAACCGCTAAAGTTCGTTGCCACCCTCGTCTTCGGGCTCGTCGCCGCTGGCGCCTACACGCGCCGCTGGCGCGCGTTTGAGCGTCGCGCGGCACTGCTGTGCGTTCTGACGCACGGTTTCTCGGGCATCGCGCAGGAGTTCGTCTACCGCGTCGTTTACGAGCGCGGTGGCGACATGATCCTCTACCAGAAGTACGGCGAAATCCTCGCCCGCTACATGAGCTACGCCGGAAGCGAAGGCATTCAGAGTATTTTCGCCCTGCTCTTCCAGCTCTCTCCAGAGCCGCTGCCCTTCTATGTGCAGGGAGCGGGTTCTTCGACGGGCTCCATGTGCGCGGTCAGCGCTCTGATTTCCTACTTCTGGAGCAACGAACTCTACGTGATGGGCGCCGGGATTGGCGTTGCCTCGGGCTTTGGGTCGATGTTCATCTACGGCACGATTCGCAACTCGATCCCGCCTGAGTGGCTGCCGCGCGTGTCCACGTTTGCGCTCCTACTGCCGAGCGTCGTGTTCTGGACGTCCGCCCTGCTTAAGGAAGCCGTCATCATGTTTGGGATCGGACTGACCACGCTCGGCGTCAAGTACGTGGTGGTCGATCGACGGTGGGTCTTTGGCGCAGCCATCGCGCTGCTCGGTGCGACACCGATCTTCCTGTTGAAAACGTACGTGCTCGCCGGGATGTTTGCGGGAGCCCCGCTCGCTTGGTTTGTCGCGCGAGAGGTGCGGAACAAACGCGTCATTCACGTTTCCGCAACCCGTGCAATCGTGCTCGGCGTCTTGGCGTTGGTGTTCGTGGTGGGCTTTGGAGAAGTGTTCGACACCTACAACGTCTCCGAGCTGGGCGCCGAGCTCGCACACGAGCAGGCAAACACCCTCCGCGCGGCGGGCGCGTCCACCTATCAGCTCGTCGACCCATCCGCGACAAGTCTCGCGGGCCAGTTCGTGTATGCGCCACTTGCACTGCTGACGACGTTCTTTCGCCCCCTCCTATTCGAGGTGCACAACGTCATGTCGCTCGTCAACAGCATCGAGTCGACAGCCATCCTGGTGCTGTTCCTCGTCGCCATAAGGCGGACGGGCATTCCGGACTTCGCACGCTATCTGATGACGAAGCCCATGCTTCTCTTCCTGGCGGTCTACGCCATGATCATTGCCGTCGGCGTTGGTCTTGCGACGACCAACCTCGGCGCCCTCTCACGCTACCGCGCGCCCATGTACGGGCAGCTAGCCATTCTGTTTGCGGTTTGGTCGCTGATCGGCACGAAGCGGCGCCTCCCGATGCCAGGAGGGCCGTCCGCACCCCGGAACGTAACGCCCTAGACCGTACGGGTGCGAACAACCTTGCCCGGCACCCCCATAACGATTTCGCGCTCGCCAACGTCCTTCGTGACTACTGCACCCGCGCCGACCACCGCGTGCGCGCCAATGCGCGTTCCCGGCAGCAGCGTTGCGCCCGCGGCCACAATGGCGAACCGCCCGATGGTAGGTCCGGCGAGGCCAGCGTCGCGAAGCATGGCGTCGTTTGTCGTTCCGACCATCGTGCTGACGAATGCATCGTCCTCAATGACCATGTTTCCCGTGAGGTGGCTGAGGTCCATGATCTTCACGCGGTTACCGATCTTCGTGTTGTAGTTGATGGTGACCTGCCGGCTAATGATGCAGTGCGTCCCGATTACACACTGTTCGCGAATCGATGCGCCATCGCCGACCAGCGTATTCGCTCCAATCGCCACGTCGTAGTAGACGACAGAATGCGGGCCGATCGAGCAATCGTCACCGATGCGGACGTGCTCCTGAAACTCGGGCGTTCGGGCGGTCGCACCTGCACCCTTCGGTGTGCGGCCGATGACGGCCCCCGGAAAGACCTCGACCCGGTCGCCGATCACGACCCCTTCATGAATGACCACGTTCGGATGGATAACGACGCCCTCACCCAGCACAACGTTCGGCCGAATGACTGCAAACTCTCCAATTCGGCAGCCCGCGCCGATGTTTGATGCTTCTGTTTGAACGACTGCGTGACTTGAGATCGCTTCCACCTTTATCTCCCTACTTATCGTAGCCCTAGACCGGTTGACTCTCAGGCAGCCCCAGTATCGGCGGCGTCCCGAAGCCCCTGGGCAACCTTCTCCACCACGGCATTCACCGAATAACGCCGCTCCGCCCGCTCGCGACCCGCGTCGCCAAATCGGCGCCGCGTTTCTTCCACCGCAAGTTCTTGCAGAGCCTGCGTCCACTGCTCCGTCGCGTCGCCAACCAGCCGACCGCTAACGCCATCCGCAATGACATCACGGTTCGCTCCCACGTTCGAGGCGACCACCGGCAGCCCCGACGCCATGTACTGAATCGCCTTGTACGCGCATTTGCCCTTGGTCCATTCGTCGTCCGAAAGGGGCATCACACCGACGTCAAAACGCGTCGCCAGTCGCTTTTCAATGGCCTCGGACCACGGCAGCTCTTCGGTACAAAAGTGCTCGCCCCTCTCGAAGGAAGCGCCGACGACGACCAGCTTCAACGGGCGCACTCGGCCAAGCGTTTCGAATGCTGGGCGAAGCGCGTCCAGGTACTTCACCGTCGACGGCGACCCCACCCAGCCGACGCGAAGCACCTTGCTCGGCGGACTATCCGAACGCGTGTATTCGTGAACCGGTACCACTGACGGAACGTGTCGCGCATCGGTCGCGCCGCTCGCGGCCGCAAGCGCCTGCAGGTGCCGATTTCCCGCAAACACCACGCGCGCGGCACGCATTGTCTCAGGGACTTTTGAGGCGAGCGCCCGGGCAAACCTATTGGCGGAACCCGCGTAACGAAGGTGCCAGGCGTCGTCAATATCGTAGACGAAACGGGCAAGCAAACGCCGCTCAACGAGGGCGGGCAGAAAGGGAAAGAGCTCTTTTTGTACCCACACCACATCAAAGCGGCGTGCTTCAGCGAGGCGAAGCAGACGGCGGACGTACCCCGCCACGACCTTTTGGTAGTTGGTCCGACGCCCGCCATAGAGGTCGTTGAGGTACGACTCATCCAGGAGCGGAGCAGCGTGCACGTCCACCCCTCGGCTCCGCAATGGCTCAATGAACTGAAGCACGCGCACGCGCGAACTCGCGCCGTTCCTCGCGTAGCGCGTAAGCGCCAGCACGCTCAGTCGGTCTTCTTTCGGCCGCATCATGAGCCAGCGGTGCAAACGCTATTCGGCGGCTTCTTCTTGGTAGTACTCGCCGTAGCGACGGTAGTAGTAGCCGCGACCGTAGTAGCCATCGCTTCGCAAATCAAAACCGTTCATGACACATCCCAGCAATCGCGCGCCTACGTCGTGGAGCTGTCGCAGCGAGGACTTGAACGCATCCCGTGCCGTGACGTTCGCGCGAGCAACAACAATCGTTCCATCGGCATGCCCAGCGACAATGGCCGCGTCCGTAACCGCTCCGAGAGGCGGGCTGTCGAAGATCACCACGTCGTATGCTTCTCGTGCCGTTTCGATTAGCGATTGAAGGCGTCGGGCATGGAGGAGCTCGGCCGGATTGGGCGGCACCGGCCCCGACACCATCACGTCGAGCCCCGGCACATGCGTATTCAGCACCGCATCCTCAAACTCGCTCTCGCCCACGATGAACGACGTAAGGCCGACCTCTCGGGAAAGGCCAAAGACGGTGTGAATCTTCGGTTTGCGAAGATCTGCATCGACGATGAGCACCTTCTTTCCGCTCTGCGCAAAGGATGCTGCGATGTTCGTTGACACAGTAGTCTTGCCCTCCTGAGGAAGACTCCCGGTGACCACAAGGCACTGGCCCTTCGAAGCAGGCGCGGCGCCGCGCATAAACATCAGATTTGTGCGTACCGTACGGCAGCATTCGGCGGCCGCAGACATGGGTGCATCGTGAACGGCGATCGAATAGTCGCCTTTCCCGCCCCGACGTCTGCCCCGACGCGTGCGTGCCGGCGAGGCCGATTCCGCGTCAATGCCGTCAATCACTGGCAGCACTCCTAGCAAGGTCACGCCCATTTGTTCGATGGCGTCTGGAACGCGAATGCGTCGGTCGAGAAATCGAATGCCAAAAGCGAGCAACACGCCAAGCACTAAACCGGCGACCACGCCACCGATGGCGTTGGCCGTCCGGTTTGGTGCGACTGGGTAGTCGGGGGTGAGCGCTGCATCGACGTGCTCCGCAAACTCGCGCCGATACTGCTGAACAAGGCTTCGATCGGTGCGCGCTTCCGTCACCCGCTGGTAGGCCTTCGAAGCGTTCTCTCGTTCACGGTACAAGCGGCGATACTGAAGCTCGTGGCGATCGAGTTCGGTGCTGCGTTCCTGGGCGTCCTCCAGTGCGCGTCGAAGCCCGCTCTCAATCGCCTGAATCTCTCGTAGGTCGCCGCGTGCATCTTGAAGGATGATGGCCACTTCGGCAGACAGCTGACCGCGGAGTGCATCGACCTCGCGAACAAGGGCCTGCATGATCGGATGCTGCGAGCCGTACGTTGCGCTTTCCCGCTCCTGCTCGGCCAGCTTGGCTCGAAGCGCCTGTCGAAGGGGCGCCAGGCTTGCTTGCTCGTCGAACACCGCCGCATCTAGCACGTCTTCTTCGCGTGCCGCCGCCGTCAAACGGTTGAGGCGCGCAGAGGCAGCGATCCGCTGCTGACGCGCGGAGGTCAGCGCGCCACTCAGCGTGGTGATCTCGTTCACTAGAATGTTCTCTTCGTCCTCCATGGGGACGGACTGAATGCCGTTCTCCTCCTTGAAGGCCTGAAGCGCCGCCTCCGACTCCTCGAGTCGCCGGCGAAGCGTATCCAGCTGCGAGCCGAGCTCGGAGAGCTCCTGAGCGGTCGAGACGCTCTGATCCTCACCCGTCTGGGCCACATAAATGCGGGCATAGGCATTTGCGATATCGCGAGCACGTTCCGGCTTTCGATCGCGAACGGAGAGCGACACGATCCGCGTGTCTTTGATCAGCTGCGTGGAGATGTGCGCGCGAAGCATCTCTGCGACATCTTCCACGTCCGGAGCGCCCTCCCGGAGCGAGTTCGGATCGTAGAAGCTCGGGTCCTCGTGCAGCCCCAACTCCTCCACGACGACACGTGCCATCGAGCGGCTGCGCAGCCGCCGATTTTGCGTCTCGTAGTACTCGCGCGCGTTGAGGTAGCCGCTAATCGGGTCTGCATCGCCGCCGAGCGGTGTAGCGGGGTTCGGGTCGTATTCGATGGTTGTGGAGGCCTCGTACACGCGCGGCTGGGCCAAGGTCCACACGATCACGGCCGCGCCAACGACGACCGTGGAAAGCACGATCAGCCATCGAAAATCGACGAGCACACGCCAGTAGGTGCGCAGGTCGAACTCCGACTCTTTGGGGCCCTCATCCATCGCGTTGCCCTAGGTTGACCGGGAGACGCCCCGCATTCAAGTGCGCCACGGCGAATGATCTTGGAATGATTGCGCTTTCCCGGTTGAACTCATCGATCACACGCCCTGGCGTCGCCAAGCGCGCACAGGGCCCTTCGCTGCTCTTGGAGTAGCTCAAGGGCGCCTGCTCGCCGGGCCGCGGCCACGAGCGCCCAGCGGTGACGGCGCGCCTCCGGCGCAAGACGAATCGCCCGTTCGTAGGCCCCAAAGGCGTCGCCCGTCTCGTTGCGCCGTTCGTACAGGGACGCACCAAAGGCCCAGACGTCCGAGAGCAGTGACGCCCTTCCCGCCGCCAAGCGCCGCAGGTCCGAAAGGGTCGCCTCCATCGCCCGGGGCGAATCGAGGCCCGATTCAAGGCGCGCTCTGGCTCTCAGGTACGCCCAGCGTTCGCTCCGTTCGATCCGGACGCCTTCGGCCGGGGCTTCAGGCGCCGTAACGGCTTCAAGCAGGTCGAGGCCCACGGCGGCGCCTTCAAGCGCCCCCACAACCTCGGCGTAGCGGAGCTGCTCGCGAAGTCGACGCCGATCCTGTGGAATCGCCTCCAGTTCCTGACGGGCCTGCTCCGGGTCGCCGGCGCGAAACGCCCGTGCTGCCCGGCGAACGCGCGCGTCATCCCGTACGGGCGCCGGCACGTCGCCCGGCGACCCGGTGAGGATCCGGTCGAACTCCACGAGCGCGGCGCTCGAAAGACACCCTGCCACACGCGAGGCGAAGTAGCGCTCGCCGGCCCCGGACACGGACGCCAGGCGCGCCGCTTCTTCCACGGGGACCCGCTCTGCCAAGGCGCACAGCAGCTCACCCGTCGAGCCCGAACGGCGCCGCTCTGCCTCCGCCGCTTCGAGTAAGCCCTGCCCGTACGAAGCGCGGGAAGCCAGCAGATACGCCGCGCTCGCATGGGGCGAGCTCCATGCGGGCGCGAGCGCCATGGTGTGGTTCAAAAATCGCATGGCGCGCCCATCGCCCTCGTCACGCAAACGCAGCGCGACCGCAAGGCTCACCTGAGGCAACACAGGATGAAGAATAAGCTCTCGACGAAGCGCGCCTTCCAGGTCGCGACCATCGAGTCGGGCTTCCGTTCGCTCCGCACTTGCCCAAAAGCCCAAAGCAGCGAGCCCAACGGCGGCGAGCGCGCCCACCGCAAACGGACGCCATGAACGCTCCGCCGTGGGCGACCTCGAACCTGAACCCACCGCCCCCATCACAAAGGCGGCAACGGAAAGGACGCCCAGCAGCTCGAGCGCAAAGTCAAACTGCTCGTGAACGAGCAGCGCGAGCAACGCTCCCATCGCGACGCTCACCTCAACGCGCGGCGAACATGCGTAGCCCCGCACCAGCCAGAGCACCAACGTCGCAAGCGCCAGCAGCGCAAAGGGCCATCCCCATTCGGACGTCCACTGCGCGACCAGATTCTCCGCGTGCGTAAAGCGCACGCCGCTTTCGCCGGCACGCGCAAAGGCGGCTTCGAAACCGCCACGCCCGACGCCGACCAGCGGGCGCTCCAGCGAAAGAGCAAACGAACGACTGATCAAATCAAGCTTCGAGTAGTCACCCCGCTCGAGCTCGTTCGAAAAGCGTTCGTAACCCGTGAAGGCGAAGAACATGCCCACCAACACCACGACGGTGGCGCCGACGGCGACGCCTCGAGCCCGGCCCCGACGGGCCCGAAGGAGCGGCCACGTCGCGAGCGCGAAGCCGAGCGCCAGGCTAAGCGCTGCGCCGCGCGAACCGCTTCCCAGCGCGCCCAGGGCACAGAGGGCTCCGCCCCCCGCCCCGATGAAACGTTCACGGCGATCGTCCGCTGTAGCCGCTAGCCCTAGCCAGAGGGCAGCGCCAAACGCAAGGAAACCGCCGAAGTGGTTCGCGTTGACCACGGGCGCAAGCAGCGTGGGATTGGTGTAGCGCGGTTCGTAAACGCCGAAAAGCGACCGCGCACCGAAGAGCTCATGCCCAAACGCGATTGTCGCGATCATGAGCGCGGACGACGCGGCGGCCGTGAGCGAAAATCGCGCACCCAACACACTCGCCGAAGCTCGCCCCGCAAAATACGCGCACAGCGCCACTGCCCAAAGCGCGGCGGCGCCCACCGTGCCCCCTGGGTCCATACTGAGCGGCGATGGCACTTCCGAACCGACAAGCGCTCGCGCAGCCCGGATGGATTCCGGCGCCCAGGAGAGTGGCAGGGGTACGAGCTGCAGAAGTGTCCACGCGGTGGCGGCCGCAAATACCACGCCCACCTCATCGAAACGCACCGCGCGCGGAACCGCGCAAACCAACAACACGCTCCCGAGCGCGACTGAGACAGCGCACAGAAGGGCCATGAGCGGCGTGGCGCCGCCTAAAAGCAGGGGTGGAACAAGCACCACCCAAGCCACGGCCATGCGAGCGCTCCGCTGCCTCCCAAGCGACTTGCTCATCGGACCCCTTCGACCACGAATCAGAGCCTACCCCGAAAACCTCCGGGTCCAGCTCGTCGAGCTCCGAGGCGAAGGTCGGTGGCGAAGCTAGGCGCGGCAGAAGATCCTAACTCGTACGCACCGCAACAAGCTTGCGCGACTCTGCAAGATCGAGTTCCTCGTCGCTCGGCAAGTGCGGCGAAAGACCGTCCACGACCAGCCGCAGGAGCAACTCCGCCTGAGGCCGCGAGACGGACCACTCATCCAGGTACTCGAAGGCGCCCGACACGCCCGTCGACACACTCGAGCGAACTTCCACCCGCATCAAAGCGCGATTGGCTGTCGACTTCCCGAAGGACCAGGTGAAGTTCGGCGCGACAATGCGCGCGTAGCTGACCTCGGCGCGCTCTAGAAAGCGCTCGACGGAGCGAAGTGCGTCCGCGCGGTCGCCCGCGGCACCGAGCTCTTGCACCGCGCGCACGATCTCCCGGCTCATCGTTTCGACGAAGGGGCTTCGATACGGGTTCTGCTCGCGTCGAAGACGCACACCGGCAAACAGTCGCGCGGCCTTCACAAAGCCGACGATCACCACCACGACCGCGATCAGTGCGCCGCCCACTTCCCAGTTTTTGCCGAGCGCGACCGCCACAGCGCCCACGGCGAACGTCGTGGAAACCGCGTAGAGGGTGAGGACAGCTCGGCGGTGGGTGAGGCCGAGGTCCAGCAGCTTGTGATGTATATGGCCACGGTCTGGCGCGAAGATGGGTCGGCGCTCGAGCCAGCGACGGACCATCGCAAAGAGCGTGTCCATGATCGGCACGCCCAGCGCGAGAATCGGAACGAGCAGCGAAACCGTCGTCGAGCTCTTGATCGACGAGCCAAGCAGGGAGGTGGCAGCCAACACGAAGCCCAGGAAGAGACTTCCCGTGTCGCCCATGAAGATGCTGGCGGGGTTAAAGTTGTAGATAAGAAAGCCCAGCACAGCCCCAGCGAGCGCCGCCGAAAGCAAAACGACGAGGAGCGCATCGTTCATCCAGCCGACCACGAAATTGGAGATGCATGCGATGAACGCGATACCCGCCGCGAGGCCATCGAGACCGTCAATGAGGTTCACCGCGTTCATCACGGCGACGAACCACAGCATGGTGGCCGGTATGGCGAGCATTCCCAAGTCCACCGCCCCGACCCACGGAAGCGCCACGGCATCGATGCGAAAACCTGCCGCGTACGCGAGTCCGGCAATCGCTGCCTGCGTCCCGAGTTTGTGAAGCGCGCGCACGCCGCGCAGGTCGTCCAACGCACCGAGAAGCGCCGCCGCTCCGCCGCCCATGACCAGGCCGAACACTAGCCACGGCTGCTCGAAAAGCCGCTGACCCATCGAGGACGACCCAATCAGGTAGAGCAGCGCCAGGGAGGCGAAGAAGCCGATCACCACGGCAAGCCCGCCGAGACGTGGAATCGGGCTCTTGTGCACGTGCCGGGCAAGGGGCGCATCGTAGGCGCCGAGGCGCATCGCCAGCGAGCGTGCCAGCGGCGTGAGTACCGCCGAGGCGGCAAACGCGAAACCAAAAACCGCCAGCGAACTCTTCACGACACGCTTCCGTTGCCGCGCTTGCCGCCAGCGTTCACGCTCGTTCCATGCGACTGCTTCTTGTCGTCAACGACGCGAGCACGTTCTTCACCCATCGATTGCCATGGGCACGCGCGGCGCAGGGGGCTGGGTACGAAGTTCACGTCGGCGGTCCGATTCAACAGGCGGCATCCGAGATCGCTGCGCTCGGCTTTCACGCCCGCCCGTTCCCCTTTGTGCGCGGGGTTGGCGCGCCGCGCAAGGTGGCGGAGGGGCTCCAGAAAGGCCTGGACGTCGTACGTAGCGTCAGACCCACCATTGTTCATGTCGTGGGTACGCAGTTGGTCGCTACCTTCGCGCCCCTGCTGCGTCGTTCGATCGCGCCGGCCCTCGTGCTAAGCGTCACGGGGCTGGGCCACGCATTCTTGAGCGAGGGCGCGCGGGGCCGAGCAATGCGGTGGATCACGGCCGGTGGCTACGCATTCTGTCGAACGCACGGGAACGCCCGGTTTGTCTTTCAAAACCGTGACGACTTAGCAACGATGCGGAGCTTTCTCCCCCTCCGCGGGCTGCCCGCAACGCTGATTCGCGGTTCGGGGGTCGACACGGCGCAGTTTCCCTTCTCACCGATTCCGGTGAGCGAACCACCGCTCATTGTCTTCCCCGCACGCCTAATCCGCGAAAAGGGCATCGTCGAACTTCTCGCCGCCCTGCGTCTGCTGAAGTCATCGAAGACGCCCTTTCGCTGCCGCCTCGTCGGAAGCGTGGACCCGTCCAATCCGAGCTCGACATCCGAAGCCGAGGTGCATGAGTGGGTGCACCAGGGCCTCGTCGAATGGTCCGGCCCGTCACGCGATATGCCGGCCGTCTTTCGTGAAGGCGCGATTGTGGCGTTGCCTTCGTTCCGGGAGGGGCTTCCCAAAGCGTTGCTTGAAGCGGCCTCCGTCGGGCGCCCAATCGTGGCGACGGATGTGCCGGGCTGCCGCGAAGTGGTTCAAGACGGCGTCACGGGCACGCTCGTCCCTCTTGGCGATACGCGCGCTCTGGCAAGCGCCCTCGACGCGCTCCTGCGGTCCCCGGAGCTTCGCGCGTCGATGGGCGCCGCGGGCCGGCGGCGAGTGGAAACGTCCCTCAGCGTCGAGCAGGTTACCGCCGCCTACCTGGACGTCTACCGCTCGCTCACGGATCGGCTGCGTTAGAAGTGAACTAGAAAGCGCGCTCGGGGACGTAAATGATGTCGCCGGCCCGCAAGGGCACGTCTTGCTCCTGACCACGAGAGATGCGATCCACACGCACGTTGTAGCGCCGCAGTTCACCGTCGACACGACGGGTCAGTACGGTTCCATTGCGGTTGGCGAGGTTCGTAAATCCCCCGGCCGCGCTGATTGCCTGCACGACCGTAAGCCCCGCGCTCATCGGGAAGGTGCCGCTTTCGCTCACGGCGCCCATAACGCTGATACGTTTGGAGTTGTACTCCTGAACAAGCACCGAGACCTGCGGATTCACGAGGATCTGCCCAGACTGCAGTCGCTCTGCGATCAAATCCGCGATCTCTGTGGGCTCACGCCCTCCCACCTCCACCCGGCCCACGAGCGGAAAGTCGATGCTGCCGTCCTGTGCAACGCGATAGGAGTTCGACAGGTCTTCCTGACCGTAGACGCGCACAGCGAACACATCACCGGCGCCGAGGGTCGTGTCGTCGTCTTCAAGCGAATCGGGGATGACGGTCTGACCCCCGGGGCCACACGCCGCGGCCACGGTGATCAGAGCAAACGCTCCGAAACGACACTTCAGGAAGGCAGCCACCGGTGCATCTACGCGCGCTCCGCCGCGTGAATCACCGCTCTGCGTCCGCCGCCGCGAACAGCGGCGAAGCGTGAAGGGAAAAACACGTCAGGGAGCATTGGCGCCCGAAGGGCGGGTGGCTGCGGCTCAGTCATTTCAACGTGCGCGCTCTAGTAGAACACGCGCAGACCGAGCCACGCTTCGATCTTGTTGAAGCCGGCCGGCGCATCGGGATACGTCAGTTCCGTACTCGGGTCGTTGAAGACGAAGTCGGTGAAGTCCGCGGTGTAACCAAAAGACGCATTCAGCGCGAGCCAATCGGTAAACCGGTACTCGGCGAACAGGTTCGCAAAAAAGCGCGTGTCCGAGCGGTTGATCTGGTTGCCGAGAGCATCACCGTCCGGATCCAACGCTTGGCCTGATTGGTCGAACGAAACGGCCGTTTGCGCACCGAGAAGGAATGAGCTGCCCACCAGTACTTGGCCCCCAAGGTAAATACGGTTGCTGCGTGTGAAGTTGCCGATGAAAGAAGAGCGAAAATCGCGGCGGTAGCCAAGCCGGAGCTGAACGGTGCGCCGCGGTGAGTACTGAAGTTCCGTGTGCACCAGTACGTTGTCGAAGTCGTCGGTGGAGTCGTTTTCGAAGAAACCCGCGCCGGAACCGACCATCGCCGTGAAACCGATGCGGTCGGTGATGGCACCGTTTACACCCAACCAGTGGCGAACCCGCCGGTTGTCCACAACAAGCGCACCAGGCTCGGTCGGCGACTCATTGTAGTAGTTCTGAAAGCTGGCTTCGGTACGGGAGACGAGGGCCGTGTTGGGGAAGAAACGCCAGTTGAAGGCGAGACTCACCAAGTGGTTGAAGCTGTTCAGCTGGTCGAAGCTCTCGTCTTCAAAGAAATCGAGATCGAAGCGATAGCCCAACGTGGCCGAGAGTGTTCGCCCGTCCGACTGAAGCGTCAGGTCCGCGCCGGCCTGGTTTGATACGCGTCCGTAGCGCGGCGCTTCGCCTTCCGGCGGAGCATCCGCAAACGGGCGAATGCTTCGACCAAGGCTGTCGTACAGACGAAAAACGAAGCGGCCCTCAGGGTTGAAGGTCAGATCGAAAAAACCATCCACGGAGACGTTGTCGCCCGCACGGTTGTTGCCGAAGTAAAAGTAGCTTGCCGAGGCGCCGGCGTTGAAACGCAGCTTGGGTGCTGCATCGCCCTCCGTCTCACCTTCGTCCTGACGCTGCTGCGTCAGTGTCGAAAGAAGCACGTGTCCCGTAACGCGGAGCAAAAAGGACGAGTCCTCGTTCGAGTCCTCGTAGAACAGGTTCGAGTCGTAGCCGGCTTCGATCCCGAGGCCCGGGTGGATTTCGAGGTTGCCGACACGAAAGCCCGGGCCCTGCGCCCGCGAGCGGTCTGCGAGCCATCCCTGCGCACTAACGTGGCTGGGAAGTAGCGCACCTAGCGCAACCCCGCCCAAGGCGAGTAGCAAAGCTATGCGTGACATGACGCGGGTTCCTTATCGGTTTTCGACGCGTAGGGAAAGAAGGTTGAAGGACTAGGACGTGCCGCTCGCGGCGGGCGGAATGAAGTCCTCTACCGGAGCTCGCGGAACGTCCGGAAGCACGGCCGGGTCGATCGTCGGGGCGCCATCCTCGATTTCGGTGGTGACCGTGGTCGCACCCGTTTCGAAAATGTCTTCGCCGATGCACTGACCGGCTTCACGCTCAAGCAGGCCAAGCTTCTGATCGAGCACTGTGATCACTGTGAACTCGTGGCCACCGCGATCCGAATCCTGCGATTGTACGGCCGCCTCCAAGTTATCAAGGCGGGTCGTTAGGGTGCGAAGGTTCGCGTTGATCTGCGTGAGCTTGTCATTGAGGCAGGTCACGCGGATGATGTCTCGGTCCTGGCGAGCTTCGTCGAGCATCGCGGTTACGCGTCGGCTCAACTGATCGCCCCCCTCTTGAATCCGCCGTCCTTCGGCGAGCTGCTCCGCCGGGTTCAGGTTCGCGAGGCGGCGAACGCCCGCCTCCGAGTCGGCGCTGCCGTCTTCATCGGCGGTTTCTTCGGCCTGCGCACCCGCAAAACCAAAGCCCGTGCCTACCAACGCGAGACCGGCAACAAGAATCATTAAGACGCGAAGGCGTCGAGCCATGGGACTCCCCTCCAAGATGAGGCCGAGAATACTTCTCGGGGCAGTTGTGTCAAGGTGGCATCCCACAGGAGCGAGTTCGAAGGAATCGTAAAATCTTCCGGTGAAAACATGGGATCACAAGAACGTTGCGTGCGCGCCGGCCTCCGTTCACTGAGGACCCTCGGAAAGGAGAATACGGCGTCTTTTGAATGAACTGGCTTCTTGGTCACGCTATGCCCAAAAACGAAAAACCGCGCCAAGGTGGCGCGGTTTTTCGTTTGCAGCAAACCTAGTTTTGCGGCGCGAAGACAAACGGGTAGCGGAAGGTGACCGAGCCGCCTTCCGGACCGGGGCGGAAGCGGAAGCGCCGTACGGCGGCCGTCACGCAGCTGGCGACGGCGGGGCTTCCGGTGGTGTTCTCGGCGGCCCGCGCGTTGGAAACGGTCCCGCGTTCGACGATTGTGAACTCGACGGTGACCTTGCCGGCGAGCGTGGGGTTCCGGCCTAGCTCCCGCTCGTAGCAGCGGGTGATGGCACGCAGGCGCTGGCGAATCTGCCGAACAACCAGAGCTGAGTCGAAATCACCGCTTCCGCCTACGTCACCGCCGCTCTGAAGGTTGATTCGACCGCGAATCGAGCGTTCCATGACCGATGATGTCATGGCGGCCATGCCCGCGTTCATCGAAGCGGCGAGCGTGCCGAGGCCGCCACCTTCGCCCGAACCGCTGCCGCCACCGCTGCGCTCTCGCAGATTGCTAGCGCCACTGTTGCTTGCAACGCCGACGCCCGCCGCCTGGGCGAGGATCTCGTCGGCGTTGCCCGTCACGGCGCCGCCGGCGAGCACGTCGTTGAGAGCACCGCCTTCGCCGAGGGCGCCGAGCAGGAGCGACTCGGCGCTCGCCATTGCCTGCTCCGCGATTCGAGCGCGCGCATCGGCATTGGTGTTCACGTTGTTCGAGTTCGACTCGCTCGAGTCGCTTGAGCTGGTTGAAGTCGTGGTTGTGGTGCTGGTCGTGTCTTCCGCGACCTCTTCGGGCTCGTCCCCTTCGTCCGTTTCGACGGGCTCGACGTCGTCGGGCTCCTCCGGTGGCGTTGGTTCCTGGAAGACGAGGCGCGCCATCAAGTCCGGCACCGCCGTCATTTGCTGCTCGATCTCCCAGTCCGCGTTCTCGAGATAGATGACGAATCCGAAGAAGGTCATGTAGCTGAA